>JAGCEE010000038.1 GCA_017650795.1 Clostridia bacterium
GCTATTATTGACGGGGTTATTTATGATACATTTGATCCTAGTGAGCGAATTATGAGATGTGCTTGGAAAATATAAAGGACACAATTTTGTGTTCTTTTGTTTTTATGATATAATTAGTATAGGTGGTGCTATGAGAATTGCGGTTGATAAAAATAGTTTAGAGGTAGCAAACAAAACAAACGACGAATATATCTATTTGTTTAATAATGAAAGTTATGAAGAACTAATTAAATTAAACTTGCATTGCTTATATTATACAAATTGCAAGTTTGCAGACATAAACTTAACTGACTATGACATTGATTGCATTAAGAAAGCAAAAATAACAGATAATGATTGGCACAAACTACCTGAAAAAGTTGATTACAAAATAGGCATTATAGTTCCTAATTATAATTACGAACACACGATAGAAAAGTGTTTAAAAAGTATTTTAAATCAAACCTATAAGAATTATGAAGTTGTTTTTATAGATGATATGTCCACAGATAATAGTGTAGAAATAGCTAATAAGTTATTGAAACCACCACACAAAGTTATAGAATTAAAACAAAAGCGACTAAATGGTGGAGCTCGTAACGAAGCGTACTTACATTTAAGCGAAGACGTTGATTATGTTTATTACGTTGATAGTGACGATTGGTTGTATGACAACACAGTGTTTGAAAAAATAAACAATAGGTTGCAAACAAAACCAGACGTTTTATTTGTAGGAATGGCAAGTTATAAGAACGACAAGCTTACAACCTGCTTTATACCACAATATAAAGACAAGTACGAGGCGATTGCGGGGTGGTCTGGGAGTTGTGGCAAAGTAATAAAAAAGAGCCTAGCAACACGTCAAGAATGCCTTTATAATGAGGGCACATTAAAAGAAGATAAGAACCAACATTGCAAGATTTGTATATATATGAATAATTTTAAACTACTGCAAGAACCTGTTTATGTATGGAACCAGCAAAACTACAAGTCAATTACAACTATACGAGAAAAAATTATTTGGGGCACTAGCACAATAAGGCATTATGCTGATACAAAACAACTTGCATTAAGTGTTAAAGGTGAAGACCCACGCATTGATAGATTTTTAGAAAAAAGATTAAAATTATGTGAGCAAGAATTAAGAACAGGTGGTGATAAACAATACTAATGAAATATGTAATATTGGCAGATAGTAAAAATACACAACCATTTAAAACTCCAAGACAACTGTTAGAGTTTAATGGAGAAAAGCTTGTTCAAAGAACCGCAAGACTATTAAAACAAAATGGGGTTAAAGACATTTTAATTACTTCACATGACAAACGATTTGATAATTTAGGAGCTATAAGATACGAGCCACTTAATAATGATTATGATCCACTTACGTCGCAAGGATACTGGCTAAATGCATTCCCACAAGAATTATTGAACGAACCAATATGTTTCTTGTTTGGCGACGTATATTATAGTGAAAATGCAATTAAAAAAATAGTAGAAACTAAAACAAATAGCACGTTGTTTTTTTGCACATATAATAATCAATGTGAAAAATACATAAAACATCATGATGAACCGCTTGCATATAAAGTGGTAGATTATGATAATTTTAAAGCCCACATTGACAATGTTAAGCAATTAAAAGATAATGGTGCATGTTGTAGAGAACCTATTGTGTGGGAATTATACAGAAACATAAATGGTCAGAATATAAATGAACATGTAATGACAAAAAACTATGTGGCAATAAATGACGAAAGTTGTGACATAGATACAATAAACGACATAAAAAAATTAAAAATAAAGTTAGGAGAAATGGAAATGATAAAAGTTGAAGTTATAAAGGAGTTTACGTTAGAAAAGTTTGATGAGCTTGAAAATATTAAAAGAAAAGGTAACGACATAAAAGGCAAATTGTTTGTAGGCGACACGTTTGAATGTGACAAAGATATGTGTGATTATTTAATGGGGCAAAACCGTTCAAATAGTGTTGTTGTTAAAGTAATTGAAGTTATACCTGAAAAAATGGTTGAAGTAAAAGAAGAACCAAAACCAGAAATCAAAGAAGAAATTGTAAAACCTAAAAAAACAACCAAAAAGAAATCAAGCAAGAAATAGTCTTGCTTTTTTTATGGTGATTTTGACAAAATAGTAGTCTTGAATTATAATGTTAATAGAGTTCGAGAGAACTTTATCTAATTTTATCTAACGAGTTCGTTACTCGTAAAAGAAACGTAGGAGGAAATTATGAAAAGAGATGAATTAGTAGATTTTACAGACGAGCAAAAAGATTTAGTTATGTCTTTATATGGTAAGGCAATCACTAAAAAAGACAAGGAGATAGACACTTTAAAGGAAGACAAAAAGTCTTTAGAAGAAAAAGTTGTTACTTTTGAAACTAAAATAAGCGAGTTTAATGAAACTGCTAAAGAAAATGCTGAATGGAAAACTAAATACGAGGAGTTGCAAACCTCAATTAGTGAGCAGGAAGCAAAAAAACAAGCCGAAGAACAAGACAAGATATTAACAAATAATATCAATGCTTTATTCGAAGGCAAAACGTTTACTAGCGATTATGCAAGAAATGGGCTTTTAAATGACATTAAGGCAGGTTTAAATAAACCGGAAAACAAAGGTAAGGGTATTCAAGATTTATTCGACGAACTTACTAAAGACAAAACCGATATTTTTACTAGCCCTAATCAAATAAAAGACATGGAAGGCATGGGAGATAGCGAACAAGACAATAATACAAAAGATATACCAATAATGTGGTAATAAGAAAGGAATGATTAATAATGGCAAGACTAGACGCTTTATCTATTGATTTAAGAACAACAGGAAAAGATAAACTTGCAGAAGAATATGGAAAAGTAGTTGAAAACTTACAACATATTCCTCTTGCGTCTCAATTAAAAAATACTGACTTATCAGGTGATCCAACTTCTGGTACAGTAGAAGCAAAAAGATTTGTAAATAAAGTTGGAAAAGAATACGGAACTGCACGTTCTGCTGGAAAAGCTGATTATATTAAAGCTGAACCAGTTGTAATTGCAATTAATGATGACACTGAATATCTTGAAGAAGTTGAAGAAAAAGACCTTAAAACTTATGGTGTTGCAGGTTTAATTGAAAGAAGAACTAAAAATCACCAAGACGCTCTTGCAGTTGAACTTGACACAAAGTTCTTTGCAGAAGCAGTTAACGAAGGAACTTCATTTACTTCTGCAGCTCAAAACCCATCTATTGAAGATGAAATTGAAGAAGCAATTCAAGAAATTGAAACAACTAAAAACGATTTTGTTCAAGGTGTACCTAGAAACATGATTGAAGTAGTAATGAGCCCAGCTTATTATGGAAAATTGAGAAACAAAATTAATTCAATATCTAACTCAAATGAATTAGGACAAGTAAGAAACTATGAACAAGGAACATTCAACAATGTTAATGTTTACTCAAATGTATTCTTACCTCAAGGAATTAATTATGTTGTTATGGTTAAAGGTGCAGTAGCACAACCTATCATGACTTCAATTTACAACCCTGCAAAAGTTGATTTAAGCGACGCAACTGCATTTGGTTTATTCGCTTACAAAGGAACTAAAGCAGTTACACCTGATTTAATTATCTACAACGGTTCAGTAGTAAGTTTATAATATAAAGGAGGCATATTATGACATTTGAAGGACAATACCTAACATATGCAGAATATCAAACATTAGGTGGTTCTGCAATTGGCGATATGCCTTTTAATTTATTAGAGTTTGAAGCAAGAAGAAAAATTGACGAAAGAACCTTTAACAGGTTAAAAAATGTTGACGAGATACCTCAAGAAGTAAAATTGTGTGAATATAATTTGATAAATAGTATTAGCTCATTTGCAACAGCAACAAGCAATGTATCTAGTAATGGAAATGTTGCGAGTGAAAATACAGATGGCTACTCAATAAGTTATTTAACTGCTAACCAAATAAGCGATGTTGTAAAATCTAAAAGTGCAGAACTTGAAGATATAATAAGAACATACTTGCTTGGTGTAATAGTAAATGGCGAACATATAATGTATTGTGGAGTTGAGTAATGATAACTAATAGTAAAGTAACTATTTATCATAAAGGCTACGACGAAAACACACGTTCCACAAAGTGGACAAGGTACAATTATAATGAGGCTTGGTTTTTCGGTGGTAAAGGTGCTGGTATTAATAAAGGATATAATGACGCAAATAATGTTGAAGTGCGATTACCTTATGGGCAAAACGCCGATTTGGATATTCAAAACTTTAGTATTGGTGACATTATTATTAAAGGCGAGATAACTGCTGATATAAGCAAGCAACAAGATTTGAGTAATTATGATATATATAATATAACAAGCATATCAAATAATGACTTTGGTAATAATCAACACATTCATTTAGGAGGCAAGTAACATGCCTATAAAAATGAAACCTACGAGTGTAATTAAAGTAAATCTTGGCATACAAAAAGATGGCCCGATACAAGCTTTTTTTACACAAACATGTTATAAACACATGGATAAATATGTACCTAACGACGAAGGCAATTTAAGATTAAATGTTAGTTTAACAAATAATACAATTACTTATGAAAGCCCATACGCACACTACCAATATATTGGTATGCGCGAGGACGGAACACACGTTGTAAAAAATTACACTACACCTGGAACTGGGCCTTATTGGGACAAGCGAATGATAAGTGCTGAAATGCAAGACGTTGTAGAAGAAGTACAGAAATATATAAATCGTGGAGGTTAGTAGATGAATTATAGAATAAGTCAATTACGAAGCTATTTATTTAATGTTATAGATGACCTTACCAACAAGAATGATTACAAAATTAATGCTGACTTTCTTGGAGAAGAAGGCGATTACTCACTTGATAAAATACCTACAGACAGTATTATAGAAAAATGGGTTACAGGTGTGGAGATACATCGAGACGTATTTTCTTTAAGAAGTCGAAAGTCATATTCACAAGACGAAATTAATAATCTTGAAAACATTGGTTTTTTTGAAGATTTTGAGAACAAGATCAAATCTAATAATAGAGAAGGCGTTTTGCCTGATATAAATGGAATACAATCTATTGAATGTTTAAATTGTGGAACAATGGTTGCTAGTAATGATGGCAATTCTGCAACGTTTGACATTCAAATACAAATTACATATAAAATTAACGAAGGAGGTTCTGTTAGTTTATGATTAAGAAGATAATTGCTGCAAAAGATTTCAATGCAAATGGAGTTATCTATCTTGCAGGTGATGAGTTAAAAGGTTTAAGTTTTGAGCAAATTGTAAAGCTTAATGAAAAAGGTTTTATAGAACCTCTTGACTTAAGGGATATAATACTTATTACTCGTGAGAATGATAAAGAAAAAAATATAAAGGAGGAAAAGAAATATGGCTCAACTTTATAGAGACCAATATGAACATTGGATAAACACTGCAACCACTACTGGTTCAACTACTAATCCAAAATATGTTCGTGAAGGAGTTGGCGTTGAAGCGTTATCTGTTGCATTTAACCCTCAAAAAGATACTTATAAAACTATTTTAAATAGAACTTCACAAACAACTTTTAATAACTATGAATTAAGTTCATCTGTAAGTGACAAAAGATGTTATAGTGAAGATGAGATTTATGATTATCTTGATGGTTTAAGAAGAAATGCTACTGCCGGCGAGACACAACTTGTAGAAATAAACACTGCAAAATCAGTAAGTACTGGTGTTTATGAAGCAGTACAATATAATGTATTAATTACAATTAACGAATGGTTAGGAGAAAATGCAACAATATCTTATGATATTGATTACAGTAACCCTGTTCAAGGAACTGCAACAATAGGTGGTTCTGGCGGAATATCATTTACACCAACAACAAGCTTATAACAAGACAAACCTTTAAGGGTTGAGGGTATTGACCCTCGCCCTTATTTTTAATTTAGAGAAATGAATGGAGGTATAAAACTATGGAAGATTTTATACAAGTAAAAGAAGAAAACGTAATAAGGATAGGAATAAAAAACTCAAATGGGGAAGACACAGGACTAGTTATCAAGTTTGATTTACAAGATGTAGAATTGCCTTTAAGGATAAATAAGATGGACGCTTTACACAAAAAAAATGTGAGTGTGTTAAAACAACAAGCCGCAGCATTAGATAAACAAGAAGATAAAAAAGGCAAGTTCTTATTATCTTACAAGGAAGAAAAAAAACTTGAATTGTTAAAAGAATATTATAAAAAAGAAATGGAAGCACTCGATTTACTAATTGGTGATGGTATGACACAAAAAATATTGGATAAATTAGAAAGAAAACCATATTATAATATGTTTGACGATATTGTTAACCCGCTTGCACCTGTATTTGAAAAATTAGAAGTTGAAGCTGATAAATTACTTAAAAGCATTGAAGAAAAATATGGTGTAAGTGCAGATGACAACACAATTTAATTATCCAGAATACGCTATTATAGATGGTGAAAAGTTTAAAATAAATACCGATTTCAGAGTTGCAATTAGGTGCAATGATATTAGCATGGACAATAGCATAGATATAACCGAAAAAGTTTTGGCTATTATTTATTTGCTTTTTGGCAAAAAGGGACTAGAAGCACGTGACAAGTATGAGCAACTTGGAGAAAAGGCGGTTTATTACTTGCAGTGTGGGAAAGACATTGATGAAAAAACCAAAAAAGAGGAAGAACCAGACATGGACTTTATTCAAGATATGCCATTTATAGAAGCTAGTTTTATGAGTGATTATCACATAGATTTAGCAAATATAGAAATGCATTGGTGGAAGTTTTACAATTTAATATGCGGGTTGTCAAACAATGATATGGGTAATTGTTGTGTGTTGAATAGAATACGAAACATTAGAACAATGGATATAAGCAAAATAAAAGACCCAAAAGAAAAAAACAAGCTTAAGGAAGCAAAAGAACTTTTTGCATTAAAGAAAAAAGAAAAGCAAAAACAATTTACCGCAGAAGAAATTAAAAATATGGAAGAATATCATAGATTAATTGGTAAATAGAAAGGAGTAAAAAAATGAGTGGTAGAGTAGATGGCTATGTTACAATAGAAGCTCAAATGGATACTGATAAGTTTGATTATCAGTTAAAAGAATTAGAAAACAAATATAAAAATGTAGAAATAGACATTGACACAACTAGCGACGAACTTATAAAAGCTGAAGTTGAATTGGATGCAATAAATCAGAGGCTAGAAAAACAAAAAGGAAAATATGAAGATCTAAAAAAAGTAAATGCTGAATATAATGAATTGATTAGAAAAACAAGAGAAGAAATTAAGGCTATAGGTATACCTACAACTCTTGAAGACCGTCAACAGCAAAATGTTTTGACCGATATAATTAATAAAACTTATGGTAAAATACAAGCAAATAATATCAACCAAGAATTAGCGCTAGGTGAATTAACTAAAATTAGAGAAGAATATGAAAAGCAAGAAACTATTGTGGACAGACTAAATGCAAAATTGGAAAAACAAGAAAATAGTTTGGACGGCATTGAAAATAGCATGGATGCTATAACACAAAAGCAAAATGAATATTATCAAAAGATTAATGACACTAACCTTGCTAAACAAATAAAAGAAGCCGAAAAAAGAAGCGAAGCTCTGGGCGCAACATTTGGAAACATTATAAGAAAAATTACTTTGGCTGGACTTGCAATAATAGGAATTAGAACTGCAACTTCTGGAATTAGTAGAATAATGAGCTTGGTTTTAGGACAAAATGACGCGTTGGCAAATAAAATGAATAGTATTAAAAGTTCGATTGCAAATGCATTGACGCCGATAGTAGAAAAAATTATTAATCTTATACTTAAGTTGATGGGATATATTAATGCAATATGGAAACATTTTTTTGGACACAATTTATTTAAGAGTGTAAAAAACGACACAAAAGACATTAGTGGCAACTTATCAAGTGGTGCAAAGTCAGCAAAAGAAATAAGAAAACAACTTGCCGGTTTTGATGAAGCCAACGTTTTAGGTGGCAACACCCCATTAAGTGGTGGTGGAAGCGGCGTTGGTAGTGGAGGAGGTTCGCTTGGTGGTTTAGAAATACCCGAAGCACAACTGCCAAAACTAATAAATAAAGCAATCAAAACAGGCGAAAAAGCTGTTAAAGTTGCTGAAGCAACATGGGCTGGCATTCAAACAGTCACAAAAACAGGCAGTGAAAAAGTTCTTGGTACAGCAAATGCAACAACCAAAGGTGTTGAAACTGCTGTTTCAGGAATTAAAAATGCAATTAATAGTTTGCTTGGAAAAAATAACCCTGTGTCAAAACATAATGATGAAAATATAAAAGCAAATCAAAAATTAATGAAAAGTAATGAGGCTGTATTAAAATCAGAAAATGCCACAGATGCAGAAAGACAAAAAGCGTTAAAAAACTTAAAGATTTTAACACAAGGAACTTACGAACAGGCAACAGCTACAAGTAAAAATACAGTAAATCAACGTAAGTGGGTAGGCGAGCTTCTTAATAGTGCGTATGGAATGGATGAATTATATCGAAGTGGTAAACTAACTGAAGAAGAACAATATGAGTATTATAAAATGTTGCAATATCAATTAGCACCTGCGCTAGATAAAAACACCGCATATTCTTTTGGACTTACTGAAGAAAATAAAAAATTAAAAACAAGTTTTGATAAATTAGACACAAAATTTAGTACCCAGTATTCAATAGAACTTCAACAAAAAGGTAGCACTACAGTTATTAACACAGTAAATAAAGTTAAAGACGCATTTTCAAAATTAGGTACTACAATAAGTGAAGCATTTAAAAAAGGCGCTCAAGCGGGTTTAAAAGTGTCAGACTTGTCTAAAATCTTTCACGCAGAAGGTGGTATAGTAAATATGCCAGGGCGTGGTGTTCCTGTACATTATGCTGGCGAAGCAGGACGCGAAGGTATTATTCCTATGGATAATCAACAA
>JAGCEE010000039.1 GCA_017650795.1 Clostridia bacterium
AGTTGGATTTTGAGGTTTTTCCTCTATTTTTGTTATCTTGCCATTTTTTACACTTAAAACACCAAAAGCTTTTGGATTATTTACTTCACAACAGAAAATTTGTGCACCAGAAAAATATATGGCATTTTTTCTTATTTCCGAAACAACTTCTTGCCCAATTATAACATTATCACCCATTATTACGCAAAATGGCTCATCTTTAACAAAAGATTTGCACAGTTTTAATGCCTCTGCACAACCATTAGGCTCTTTTTGAACTCTATATTTTATACTGATGCCCAAATGTTTTCCATTTTGCAAAAGTTTTTTATATAAACCACAATTATCTTTGGTTGTAATTATTAAAATGTCTTTTATTCCAGCTTCTAGTAATGTTGCTATTGGATAATATATTGCTGGCTTGTCATAAACATTTATTAGTTGCTTAGAATATGCGATTGTTGTTGGATATAATCTTGTTCCATTACCACCCGCAAAAACAATTCCTTTCATAATACTCCTGACAAAATCAGGGTATCATAATTCGTGCTTTTCTGTCAAGTTAATTGATTTTTATAAACTATTTGTAAGCATTAAACACACTAGTTTTTACCATTATTTTAAACAATTTTTATAAAAATAATGAAATTATGATTAGAATAGTTCACTTACATATTTTATTGCATCTGCTACATAATCGTACAAAAACACATTTATTAGTGTTCCACCTATTATTGTGCCTACCATAAACATAACAAGGCGGTCTAGTTTTGTTAAACTGCCAATAACCCACAAAATACACATGATTATTGCAATACCTAAAAGCAACAACTTAAATATTCCATTTGTGTTTTTATAAAAATCAAAAAATTTTGTCATAAATCAACCTTTATGATTGTATTTTTGACAAAATCTTTTTTGTTTAAACTTATTTATTTTTTGGTGCATTTAAAACATAAGCATTGCAATCTTTTTTTTCTTCTCTTATATCTACTAATATTGTATCTTCACCTATTTTGCAAATTTGTTCAAACGGAATAAATGCTTGTTGCGTCTGTTTAAACAGGTTAAAACCACCACTATTTATTGGAACAACCAAGCCCCTTATTTGCCCACAAGGCAAGTCAAAGACAATATCAACGATATGTCCTAGTTTCCGTCCATCACTTATATTTACAACCTCTTTGCATCTAAGCTCTAAAAAAGAATTTTCCACCCTAAAACTATTATATGAATCAAATGCAAAATATGAGAACACTTATTTAATAATTTTGTGTTATAAAAACACTTTAAAAAAGCATTTATTATAAAATATCCTACTAGAAATGCTATTTAACACCATCTTTAATATACTTTATTACCCTTGGAGCACATATTAAAAACCAAGACGCATAATTTGTTGGATTTTTTACCAAATCCAAACTAAGCCAATCTATATCTACCCATTTCATTTCGGCAATTTCATCTTTGTTAAAATTATTGTCATAGTTTTTAATATTTCCAAGTAAAACATGGTCGTATTCATACTCGTAAAGATTTTCGTTATACTTGGAACAATATGTAAATGAAAACAACTCTTTTAAATCTATTTTGTTTTTAATTCCTAGTTCAAAACTAATTCTGTCGTAAACACTATCTAAAAACTCTTTATTTGCTCTTGGATGACTACAACAAGCATTTGCCCAGAGTCCTCCCGAATGGTATTTATTAAATGCCCTTTTTTGAATTAGCATTTCGTTGCCATTAAACAAAAACACAGAAAACGCCCTGTGTAAATTTGGCTTAGTATGGGCCTGCATTTTATCCATTGAGCCTATTTTATTATCATATATATCAACCAAAATTACATCTTCCATGTGCTTAATGATATTTTATATTGTGTATTTTGTCAAATTTTTAACAATTTGTATTGTTTATTACATAATAAAACACAAAAACATATATTTTTATTTGGCACATATAAAATATAATATAGCAATTAGATTTATTTATGACATTGCTCTATTATGTAAAAAAC
>JAGCEE010000040.1 GCA_017650795.1 Clostridia bacterium
TCTGTCTTGAGTGCAATTACCATTGCGATATATATTCTATCGGGGTATATATTTGGTGAAGCATCTGTATTTAATAAGGCAATCACAAAAAATGAGTTTATCAATGGATTGTACAATAGAATACCTGCAATTTTAAAAACATTGCAAATTTTTACAATTTTTTGGGCATTGAGCCTATTTGGTAGATTTTTATTAAGAAGATTGTTGTCCAAAACAAAAAGAGGAATAACAATTGTTAAACTTTTGGATAGCTTTATAAAATACCTTTTGGTAATAATAGAAATAATGTTAATCTTAAACGCCTGGGGAGTTGATACAACAACACTTCTTGCAAGTGCCGGAATTTTAAGTTTAGTTATAGGTCTTGGCGCACAGAGTTTAATTGCCGATATTATTGCCGGTATCTTTATAGTATTCGAGGGCGAATTCCAAGTTGGAGATATTGTAATAATAGACGGTTGGAGGGGAACTGTTGATGAAATAGGAATAAGAACAACCAAGATTATAGATTGGCAAGGCAACATAAAAATTATAAACAACAGCCAAATTGCATCTATAATAAACCAATCAAAAGAATTATCTGTCACAACCTGCGTGGTTGCCATAGATTACAGAGAATCAATTCCAAGAGTAGAACTAATTATCAAAGACAACTTAGAAAGGATTAAAAATGCAATTCCACAAATAGTTGAAGGCCCATATTACAAAGGTGTGGATAGCTTAGGTGATTCAAGTGTAAATCTGTTGTTTATTGCAACAGTTAAAGAAAGTGATTACTATGTTGTTCAAAGAGCATTAAATAGAGAAATAAAACTAATATTTGATGAGAATAATGTTAGTATTCCATTCCCACAAATCACTGTTAACGAACCGGAAGAATTTGATAAAAAGATTTCAAAAAGCGAACAAAAGCAGGCAAGTGATTTTGCTAAAAAGCAAAGCGATAAAGCAAAAAACTTTGAAGATTCAAATAAATAGTTAGAAAAAAACACACTCGCATTTGCTAGTGTATTCCTTGCATGCCTAAATAAAAGAATAATCATTGCCACCAAGTGCGTGATTATTTTTTTTAATTGTTTGGCTTTTGTTAAAAAAATATTAAAAAAAAATTAATCAAAATTCTATAAAAAACTTAAAAAAATATCGATTTATTGTTTTTGCTCGTTTTTATGTTTTATTGGCTTGGAATGCTTTATTTTAGGTTGACATTTCTGGCGGTTATTACTATACTTAATTCTAAGTATAGTTAATAGTAAGGGAGATTCATGAAAGAACTATTTATTAAAGATTTAAGAAACAATACAAAATGTAGTTTAAAATGTTGGATTGCAAATAAACGAGAATCAAAAAATTATTTGTTTTTAGATGTGTATGATTCAACGGGCAGAATTCAAGCAGTTGCAAACAAAAACCAAACAAAAGATTATAGCAAACTTATTAAACTTGCAAGAGAAAGTTGTATAGAACTTAACGGAAACGTCGTGCTAAACAAAGATGATTTAGAGTTTGCCATAGAAAGTTTTAATGTTATTGCAGAATCAACCCTCCAAATTTCGCCCTATCCTAATGAGGCTGGCTTTAATATTTTAGATGATAAGTATGGTCAACAGTTTATTACGCATCAAACATTTTATATCCGAAATAGACTTTTAACAGATGTCTATTACATTAAGGCAATTTTTAAAAGAGAGCTTCAAAACTATTTTTGGTCAAAGGGGTTTGTTGAGTTTGAACCGCCAACATTTACACGTCAAACACTTTATGATGATAGTGGAGCAATTTGGCTTAATAGAGATAATCAAAACATAAGCCTTAGCAGATGCGCAACATTTCATTTAGAGCCTGCACTTATGAGTTTTGAAAAACTATTTACAATAACCAATTCTCATGCCGACGAAAAAGTAAAAACAAACAGGCATTTAATTGAATACCTTCACATGAAAGCCGAAATGGCATGGGTCACACTAGAAGAACTCATTGAGCTTGCAAAAGAAATGTACTACGAGGTTGCAGTAAACACCTACAACAAATGCAAAGAAAAGATTGATAATATTGTGGGTGAAAAAATAATCAAAGAAAAATTAGAGAAACTAAATCCAAAAAATCACAAATTGATTACTTATGACGAAGCGGTTAGCATAATAAAAGATGCTGGTGTGGAATTTGAGTATGGTAAAAGTTTAACCACAAAACAAGAAAAAATAATCACAAAGCACTTTAACGAAAATTTTGTTTGGGTAAAATACATTCCGTACACCGTAGAGGGATTTATGTTTAAACGAAAAGAAGACAATAGTTTTCTTACAAAAACATGCGATTTGATTGCTCCGAAAGGTTTTGGCGAAATTCTTGGTTGCGCCGAAAAAATGGAGACATATGAAGAAATAATTTCAAGTATGGAACAAAAAAATAAAATGAAAGATTTTGACAGATACAAGGATTTTGCAGAATTGCATAAATTTGGACTGCCTCCACATGGTGGAATTGGAATGGGAATAGAAAGAGCCGTTAAGTATTTGTTAAATTTAAGTCATGTTAAGTTTATTAAGCCATTTGCGATAATAAAGAATTCGCAAATAAACCACTAGGAGAAAATAATGAATAAAATAAGTGTAATCTTTACCGGTGGCACAATAGGAAGCATCGCTAGTGACGGCGATATTAGTCCAAGTAGCACAACAAAATCATTGCTTTTAAACAAGTATGCACAAAAATATAATAAGGACTTGTCACGATTTATAGATACTTCGCCAATAAGTATTTTAAGTGAAAATGCAAATGTGGCAGATATTATTAAAATGTATAAAGAAATCCTTAACGCCAGCAAACAAGACGTAAAAGGCATAATAATGACACATGGTAGCGACACATTGGCATATTCCGGAGCATATCTATCAATTCTGTCATATAACATCAAAAAGCCAATAGTTTTGGTAGCAAGCAATTTTGTTTTAACAAACGAGCTTGCAAATGGAATAGATAATTTTGCTTGTGCTGTGGATTTAATTGATGACGTAAACTGCAAATCGGGAGTATATGTTGCATATAAAAATCCACAAGACAGTTTTGTTAGTGTGCATCTTGCTTGCAGAATGTGTGAGCCAGCGCCATATAGCGATAGCTTTTTAAGTCCGGTTGGCTATAGGTATGCCACATGGAAAAACGGAAAACTAAATTATGAAAACACAAGTTTTGAAGTAAGCAACCAAAACTTTGATTTTAACGGCACATTTAAAAATAGTGCGCTAGTTATAAATCCATTTACAGGGCTAGATTATAACAATTACAAACAGGGTGGTTTTAATTATGTGCTTCATAATTTATACCACAGCGGAACAGCAAATACGCAAAACTTTGTAAACGAAAGTATGGATACAAATTTTTTAAATTTTGCAGATTATTGTAATAAAAATAAAATTCCTCTTTATATTTGCAATATTAAGAAAAAAGATGAAAACTATAATTCAACAAATCAAATATTAACAAAAAATAATGTAAAAATACTATATGATATTTTGCCAAATATTGCACTGGCAAAACTTAATATTGGTTATAATTTGTTGCCAAAAGAAATGTTAGAAAACTTTTTATTTACTAACATTTGCGGAGAAATGATCAAAGATAAGCAATATATTTAACAAAATGATAATTAAATTTAGGAAGGTAAAAAATGTACGAAAAATTAGATGGAAGAAAAAGAACAAGTTATTGTGGAGAATTTAACGAAACACAACTAAACACAAACGTCACAGCTATGGGCTGGGTTGGCAAAAGACGTGATTTTGGTGGTCTTGTTTTTGTGGACTTACGAGATAGAACAGGAATTGTTCAGGTTGTTTTTAACGAGTCCACATTTAAAGGCGATTATTCTAAGGTGGATTTGCTTAGAAATGAGTTTGTTATTTGTGTTCAAGGCAAACTTGTTATAAGAGATGAAGATACTTACAACCCAAAACTACCAACAGGAACGGTTGAAATTAGGGTGGACGATATGCAGGTTTTAGCATCTAGCAATCCGGTTCCATTCTTGGTTGATGAAGATACAAAAGTAAGCGATAACACACGTTTAAAATATCGTTATTTAGATTTACGTAGATTAACCATGCAAAACATTTTAAAATTGCGAAGTAAAGTATGTAAAATAACACGTGATTATTTGGATGAGCTAGGCTTTTTAGAAATAGAAACACCAGCATTAGGAAAATCAACACCAGAGGGTGCAAGAGATTATCTTGTTCCATCTAGAACATTCCCTAATAAGTTTTTTGCATTGCCTCAAAGCCCTCAAATATATAAACAACTACTTATGATTTCTGGGGTAGATAAATACTATCAAATAGCAAAATGTTTTAGAGATGAAGACTTGCGTGCCGATAGACAACCAGAGTTTACACAGATTGATATGGAATTATCTTTTGTAGACCAAGAAGAGCAAGTAATGAGCATTGTTGAGATTTTAATTAAAAAGATATTTAAGCAAACCATAAATGTTGATTTGGACGAAAAGTTTTTAAGAATGACTTGGCGAGAAGCAATGGATAGGTTCGGTTCCGATAAACCAGATATGCGTTTTGGATTGGAATTAAAAAACATTTCTCATGTTGCACAAAACTGCTTATTGGAGCCATTTAAAAAGGCCGTTGCAAATGGTGGAAGTGTTAGGGTTTTAAATGCAAAAGGAAGACTAAACGAACTATCAAGAACCGATCTTGAAAAACTTGTTAATTTTGTAAAGAGTTGTGGCGCACCGGGTATGAGTTATATAACATACGGCGAAGATGGGCCAAAAGGACCACTAATTAAGTTCTTTACCCAAGAGCAACTAGATGAAATAATGAAGATTTGTGACGGCGATAAAAACGACATAATTTTCTTTATTGCAGATGAAGACGACAATTTGGTTTGTTCTTCTTTGGGCAAATTGAGATTGCATTTGGCAGAAATGTTTAACTTGATTGACGAAAACGACTATAAGGTTTTATGGGTGACTGATTTCCCTCAATTTGAGTATAGCAAAGAAGAAAAAAGATTTGTTGCAATGCACCATCCATTCACTTGCCCAAAAGACGAAGATGTACAGTATTTATTTACCGACCCAGCAAGGGTTAGAGCAAAGGCTTATGATATTGTAGTAAACGGATATGAACTTGGTGGAGGAAGCATAAGAATTAACGACCAAGACCTACAAGAAAATATGTTTAAAGCATTAAAATTTAGCGAAGAACAAATACAAGAATTATTTGGTTTCTTTGTAAATGCATTTAAGTATGGCGCACCTCCTCATGGTGGCCTTGCCATTGGTTTGGATAGGCTTATAATGCTACTTGTAAAAACAACCGATATTAAAGATGTTATTGCATTCCCAAAAATTCAAACAGCAATGGATTTGCTCACAGGAGCACCAGACTATGTTGCAGATAAGCAATTAGAAGATGTTTATATTAAACTTGTAGAACCAGATTTAAAAGATGAATAGTAAAAGTGTGAAGTAATGAAAATAGATTTTGAAGAGATTAAGCGTTTAGAAAAACTATCGGCATTAAGTTCTAGTGAAGAAAAATTAAAATCTCTAGCAGAGGATTTTAATAAAATAGCCGAATTTGTAGAACAAGTTAAAAATGCCGATATTGAACAAACAGATATTGGGTACCAAAGAGTACTTAAAATAGATGAACTTAGGGCAGACGAGGTTGTGCCCTCGATGCCACAATCAGAAATTGTATCAAATGCGCCAGAAAAAGAAGATGGTTGTTTTGTTGTGCCAAAGGTGGTGGAATAATGGAAGACAAAGAAATAGTAAAACTAGGCATACTAGAAACCTTAGAGCTTATTAAATCACAAACAATAACAAGTGAGTATCTTACAAGGTTATATTTAAGTCAAATAGAAAAATATAACTACAAAAATGCTCTTTTAGAAGTGTTTGATGACGCAATAACAAGGGCAAAAGAAATAGATGAAAAAATAAAGAGCGGGCAAAAAGTCGGCAAACTTGCAGGGCTTTGTTTTGTAATTAAAGACAATATGCTTTACAAGGGCAAAAAAGCCACTTGCGCTTCAAAATTTTTGGAAAACTTTGTTAGCCCATATACAGCAACCGCAGTTCAAAAACTTTTGGACGAAGATGCAGTTATCATTGGTAGAGCCAATATGGACGAGTTTGCCATGGGTGGCTCAAACGAAAACTCTGCATATGGAAATTGTAAAAATGCATTTAGTGACGAACATGTTTCTGGTGGCAGTAGTGGTGGTAGCGCCGTTGCTGTTGCTTGCAATATGTGTGTGGCATCACTTGGTAGTGATACCGGTGGCTCTGTAAGGCAACCAAGTTCGTTTAATGGAGTTTGTGGTGTTAAGCCAACATATGGCAGAATATCTCGTTTTGGAATTGTTGCATTTGCATCAAGTTTGGAACAAGTCGGGCCTATTACAAAAAATGTTAAAGATAATGCTTATTTATTAGAAATACTTGCAGGATTTGATATACACGACCAAACAACAAGAAGAGAAGAAGTACCAAACTACTTGGATTCTATGTCGAATGGTGTTAAAGGCATGAAATTATGCTACTGCAAACAACTAATAGAAAAGTATAAGGATAGCAAGTATTATTCAAAATTTTATGATGTAATCAACTTTTTTGTAGAAAATGGTGCAACTGTTGACGAGATAGACATAAAAAATATAGAACTTGCGCTTCCTACTTATTATATTATTGCAACGGCAGAAGCAACTTCAAACTTGGGTAGATTTGACGGAGTTAAATACACAACAAGGACTTGTTCTTCTTCCGATATTAAAAAACTATATGTAGAAAGTCGTACGGCAGGATTTGGCGATGAAGTAAAGCGCAGAATAATGCTAGGCAATTATGTGCTTTCTAGTGGATATTTTGATGCTTATTATAATAAGGCAAAAAAAGTTCAACAATATATTTCTAATTCATTAAATAAGGTGTTTGATGATTATGATGCAATGATTATGCCGGTAGCATATGGCGAGGCGTTTAAAATTGGCGAAAAGAGCAAAGACCCAGTTAGTATGTATCTAGAAGATATGTTTACAGTAATAGCAAACATTGCTGGCGTTCCTGCAATGAGTGTTCCATACGGTTTTGGCGTAAACAACTTGCCACTTGGATTGCAAATACTAACAAAAAATTTGTGCGAAAGCAAAATGTATACCATTGCAAACTTTGTTGAAGAAAACTATAAGGGAGGCATGCATGACTAATTCTAATTATGACATAGTAATAGGCTTGGAAATCCATGCCGAACTAAATACAAAAACCAAAGTTTTTTGTGGTTGCCAAAACAAGTTTGGGCAGGAGCCAAATAGTAATTGTTGTCCTGTTTGCGTTGGTATGCCGGGAGCACTGCCTGTTTTAAATAAAGAGGCATTAAAACTTGCAATAAAAGCAGGTCTTGCTTGTGATTGCAAAATAAACGATTATGCTGTGTTTGAAAGAAAAAATTATTTTTATCCAGATTTAAGCAAGGCATATCAAATATCACAATTAGTAAAACCAATCTGTATTGGTGGATTTATAGAATTAGAAAGTGGTAAAAAAATTAGGTTAAATAGAATTCATCTAGAAGAAGATGCAGGAAAATTAACACACCAATTAAATGACACTCATATAGATTACAATCGTGGTGGTGTTCCACTAATAGAATGTGTGACCGAACCTGATATTTCCTCTGCCGATGAGGCATTAGAGTTTTTGCAAAAACTCCGCAATCGCTTTATTTTTGCCGATATTGCACATTGCAAAATGGAACAAGGTGGAATGAGGTGCGATGTTAATTTGTCAATAAAACCAAAGGGTAGCACAGTATTTGGAACAAGAACCGAAATGAAAAACTTAAACTCGTTTAAGTCGGTTGCCCATGCCATAGAATACGAAGCAAAAAGGCAAATAGAAGAAATAGAAAAAGGAAATAAAATAATTCAAGAAACACGCAAGTGGGATGACGATAGTGGTATAAGCAGTTCTATGCGTTCAAAAGAGGATTCGCAAGATTATAGGTATTTTCCAGACCCAGACCTTTTAACAATAGAAGTAGAACCAAGCGTGGTAGAAAGCATAAGGTCAAATATGCCATTGCTACAAGAGCAAAGAATACAAATTTATTCAGAGGAGTATAATTTGCCAACAAGCGATATAAATATTTTGGTTAATTCAAAACTAGTTTCGGATTACTTTGATAATGCAGTAAAACTATTAAACGAACCAAAAGAAATCGCAAATTGGATTATCACCGAATTACTAAAACAAGATGTTTCCGAAAAAATGCCAATAAGTGAACAAAAATTTACACAAATAATAAACTTATCTTTAACTAAAAAAATAACCAGAAGCAATGCAAAAATTCTTTTGGAAAATATTATACAAACAAATGCCGATGTAATGGAAACAGCAAAACAATTAGAAATGCTTGGCGATATTTCAAAAGAGGATATAGAAAGTATTGTTATTAACTTAATAAGCGAAAATGAAAAAGCTGTTGCCGATTATGAAAAAACGCCAGACAAGGTTGTTCAGTTCTTTATTGGAAATGTTATGAAACAAACAAAGGGTAGAGCAAATGCTGCTATGGCAAGAGATATAATAATTGCCAAACTACAAAACAAATAAATGTATTTTATTTGAATAATTCCTAATATCTACAATAGTAGATTAAAAAACAGTGGAGGTGAATTATGTTTGTTTATCGAAAGGCGACATTTGATGATTTAAATAAAATCTGGGATAATGATATAAAAGAAAACGACAATGAAGTTAAATGGGTTTTATGGAAAGAGCAGTACATTAAATACAACAAAACCGGCATGGCAACTACATTTGTTGTATTATACGACAATAACCCAATAGGACAAATAACCATACTTTTTTCTACCGAGTGCTCAGCTGTTTTAAATAGATCAAACTTGTGCGATGGCAGAACAACTGCTAATATGAATGCATTCAGAATAAAAAAAGAGTATGAGGGACAAGGGCATATATCAAAGCTTGTCAAAATGGCAGAGGAATATGCAAAACAAAAAGGCATAGAATATTTAACAATCGGTTGTGAAGCAAAAGAAAGTAGGAATCTTTCAATATATCTACATTTTGGTTATACTCAATTTGTTGATAGTTTTATTGAGGATAATGATTTAATTTTGTTTTATAGAAAAAGATTGTAAAATAAATAATTTTTACTAAATAATATAAATATAAAAAATTGCCAAACCATAGTAAAACAAATAGATTTGGCAATTTTTTATGCACTAAACAAAACATGGCGCATATTTGCTAAAATGATGAAAAATATTAAATAATTTAA
>JAGCEE010000041.1 GCA_017650795.1 Clostridia bacterium
GATATGAATAAGGGAAATTTAAACAAATTAGTTACAAATTATCCTGTTGAATTAACAGAAGAAGAAATTAGTAATCTATCTGGTACATTAGCACCTGTTATCGCTGCTTGTGGTGGTGGCGGTGGAACCGGCGGTAAAATTTATACTGGTATTGGTTTTGTTAGTGTTAATAACAGTACAAATCAAATTGGTTTGACTGAAGCTGCTAATACAAAATTAAATCAGGATATACCAACTAAAGTATCTGATTTAACAGACAGCGCAAACTATCAAACTGTTGCTGGTATGGATGAGTATTTGACTACAGGAGCTGCACAAGATACATATTTGACTAAATCAGATGCGGAAAATGGTTATGCTCCTATTGGAACATATACTGATGTTCAAACATTGAAAAATCAGATACAAAATGTTTACACTAAATCAGAAACAAGTGCTAGTAATGAATTATCTGCTGAATTTGATTCTCTAAGTGCTAAATACCAGGAGAAAGGTAGTTATGCTTCTCAACAATCCGTTCAAACACTAACACTACAAGTACAAAATAAACAAGATAAATTAACTTTCGGATATGACGAAAACAATGCTATTTCTAGTATTGATGGCACTGCATTGGCTGGTCAAGGTGGAACAACTTATACACCAGGTCAATATATCAACATTGATTCAAACAATGAAATTAGTGTTACTGGTGTAGTAGCATCTGACGAATATGCTACTTATAGTGGTGATTGGAACGATGTTTCTAATTCATACAAAACAAATAGTGGTAGCTTCCTTACAATTGAAGATTTAACAAATTATTATCCAAAGACACAAACAAGTAGTGATAGTGAACTTGCAGAAGCATTTGGTAGTATATTAAAATACGATGTAACAGCGGCCGCAGGTATTCAAGTTATTACTGCCACTGATGCTGGGGTTAAGACCTATGGCATTTCAATGACTGCTCAACCCGTTGTAACCGATACTAGATTGAGTGGTTATAATGGTATTGCTGCTGAACCAGATGGTAATGTATCTGGTTTGTGGGATGTTGGTTTAACACAAGATATGTTAAACAAAATTAATGGTAAACTAGATAGCACCGCAGCAGCACAAACATATTTGGAAAAATCTACTTATACTAATGCTAGTGGTAAATGGGAAAATGCTTCTAATGTAGTTGTTACAAATAGTGCTGATTGGAATGCAAAAGTAGACCAAGATGATTTAGATGATTACTTGACTAAGGAACAATATGGAACAGATAGTGCTACATTCGCATTAAAGAATGATTTATACGAATATTACACAAAGACCGACACAAGTAGTAAAGATGAATTATCTACCGAATTTGCAAAATATCAAGTAACTGGTGATTATGCTACTAAATCAGATATAAGTGATATGGCTACAAAGACTTGGGTAGGACAACAAGGTTTTTATACAAAAGCAAGTGGTGATAATGATTATGCACCTAAATCCGTTACAGCTACAATTAATACTTTAACCGGTGCTAGTGCTGGTTGGAACGAAGTTACATCTAAATTGGGAACAGCACAATATGCTACCGATTCTGCAACATTTGTAACAAGTTCTAATTCTACAATTACTGGAACAAAACAATATGCTTTGACTACTGTAGGTTGGGCAGAAGTGCAAGTTGGTGCTTCATTAACTGCTAGTAGTGGTATTAACATTGATAATAACTTAATAAATGTAACTCTTGGTAGAAACTTAAAATTTGACACTTATTCAAGTGTAACAACTGAAGATGATTTAAGTGCTACGAGTTATCGTGCTGGTAAGTATGATAATCAATATACGATAGTAAATAAGTACGGTTTAGAAACATACTTTTCATCTGCCCCAGATTCAGCTAAATTAACTTTAAGTACAAATGGTTTAAATAATACATTGGAAGGTGGTAATCGTAGTATAACTGCAAATTACGACCTCAATCACTTATTTTTCAAATCATACGATAACACTGGAACCTATTCTGGCAATTATAGCCAAGTAGAAGTTAAAGTAATGCAGGAAACTGCACCTGAAGAAACACAACATAGGTCATCTATAACATTGACTGACTATTATGGTGGTGTTGAACATACTGGTTTAATTACAGTTGAAAAAATAGCACAATGGGACCAGGGTGGCGGAACTTCATTTACTGGTGTTACAACTGCTGGTTCAATTAGTGGTGATGGTTTAACAAATCCACTTGGTCTAAAAACTTCGGCTGAACAAGCACTAACATCAGTTTCTAATAAAGTAGACAAACCAGATACAACACAAACAGTATTAAATAATAATTATTTAATTTATTCAACATTAACTGGCGCAGGTACTACAACAGGTTGGATGCCATTATCTGCAAACTACTATTCTAAATCAGAAACTAATGGAACATTCGTAGCAACAGCTAATATAGACACTATAACATTATCAGGTGATGGTAAATCTGTAAGTACAAAACTAGGTGTAAAGACAGATGTTATTGCTACTAGAGATTTTGTGAATAGTAGTTTCTTACCTACTTCAGGTGGAACAGTATCAGGACAATTAGTTGTTAGTGGTGGCAGTACCTTTGACTCAGAAAACTTAAAATTCATTCGTTCTGGACAAAATGGTCACGGTAGAATTGGGTTGGCTTCTAATGGTGCTTTAGCTATTAAAGTTGATGATAGTAATTCTAATACCACACAAATTAATGTTGCGGCAAATGCTTCTTATAATGAATTAATACAAGTTCAACACGGTGGAACTACAGCATACTTAATTCCTGCCGTAACTGCTAATACTACTGCTGGACTAACAAATGATGGTATCTTACATATTATATTAGAGAGTTAGTGAATGTTAGATAAATTCTTATTTGGTAATAAACAAATTCCTGAAATGTATTTCGGCAACATTCCAGTTGCTAAGATATATTTCGGAAATACACTCATTTGGGAAAAAGAAGGGTTTGTTCCTTATGATACAACTTGCTCTATTGTAATTACTGGAGATGATACAACACAGAAATTTACAGTACAAGTATTAAAAAATGGAAATGATGTTACTTCAAGTTTAGACCATTTTAACGGTTGGGCTTATATCGTAAATGATGTATTACCTATATATCGTTTATTTGTACATAACATTCCATATAGCACTGTGATAACTAATCCATCAGAAATTTCTGTAACTGATTTAATAAATGGATGTAAAACTGCTGAAAGTATTACAGATAGTAGATATGATAATACGAAGGGTGAGTATTCATTAGATGCTAGTGAAATTACATCTAAAGCCGGTGGTTCATTCCCTAGTTCAGGTGCTATATCTTGCCAAAATCATATTACAGTACCATATACTTTAACACAAGATTATTCAAATCACGATGTATGGATGGTTGTAAAACACAATACAAGTTCTACACCATTAGAAATTAAGACAATTAAAGTAGCTACGTCTTTTACTGGGAGTGGAGCGACATATATTAATGTTTTTCACGAAAGCGGACTTTTAGTTTATAGTTATACAAACAATTGGAACACCCCTTCGGTTACTACAAAAGTAATAGATGGTACAACA
>JAGCEE010000042.1 GCA_017650795.1 Clostridia bacterium
GGTCAAATACTATTAATACCACGAGGTTCTATAATTGCAGGTCTACCAGCAGGTAGGACAACAGATGTTGAAGAGTTTACAGGTGGTATAATAATGGATGACATAGACAAAATTGATGAAACAAGATTTTCAAGATTAATTAGAGAAAAATTACACAGCTGGTATTCAGCAGAAGTATTATCAAGACTGGAAAATAAAAACGCCCCTATTATTAATATACAGCATAGATGTTGCCAAGATGATATGAGCGGTTATTTACAAAAAGTTTATAATTTTAAAACTTTTGCTTTTCCACTTTTAGATAATAACGGAGAAGTACAATTTTTAAAATCTAAATATGATGTTGAAGAATTAAAGAAAGATATTTTTAGGTGGAATGCTTTATATCAACAACAACCAATAGCAGATGGTGGTAATATCATAAAAAAAGAATGGTTTAGCTTAATTCACACGATACCTACAAGATTTGATTACTTATATATAACAAGTGATACAGCTTTTTCAACAAAAACTAGTGCTGATGACAGTGTATTTATGTTGTGTGGTATTGCTGATTACAACTTGTATTTGTTGAATTGTATTTATGGTAAATGGGGACTACCTGAGTTGAAAACTAGATTAAGTGAATTTTATTTAAACATAAAACAAAAATACAATAATTTTTCTACTATATATATTGAAAATAAAGCAAGTGGACAATCGTTATTACAAGAATTTAAAAGCGTTGGACTACCAGTTGAAGGTATACTTCCAACTGTTAAAGGTAAACTTGACACAAAAGAATATACAGCTGATAAGTATACAAGACTGATGGAGGTTATTAGTGATATATCAAATGGTTATGTATATATACCTATTAATACTCCTCAGTGGTGCATTAATTTCATAGAGGAGTGTGTAAGTTTTACTGGTGATGGTAGTACACATGAT
This sequence comes from Clostridia bacterium, assembly GCA_017650795.1. Lineage (GTDB taxonomy): Bacteria > Bacillota > Clostridia > Christensenellales > UBA1242 > HGM11367. Next base: position 931 of record JAGCEE010000042.1, read on the forward strand.
GATTTTGTTGATTGTCTTATTTATGCCTTAAAAATAAGAAGAAGACTTTTATTTAATAAACCTGTTGATTGGGGAAATATTAATAAATCGTTATTTAGAAATGTTTTTTAGAAAAAAAAATAAAATAGAAAATATACAAAGTTTTAAAAAAATTAGCAATGGAAATGAGTTAAAAAAAGAAGTTGTTAAACTTGAGGAACCTTTTACTTTAGATAAATATAGATTGGAAAATGGAGCAAAAGATAGAGGTAGCGATAAAGCTATCAAAATGTATAATGAACACAAGGTTAAATTAAATAACCAATGGTTTAATCCATCTATATCTGTTAATAGTGGTTGGGGAACAATACAACATTCAACTTATAATTTTCAAAATGTTAATTATTATGAATGTTTGATGTTGGCACAAGACCCATTAATGAATAAAATACTTAATATTCTAAGTGAAACGCCATTTAAAAAAGGTGGAAAACTTATTGGAGATATAGAACCTGAACAAGCAGATATTTTAAACAAAAAATATAAAATAGAAAATACAATTATAAGATGTTTAAAAGAAAGTTTTACTTGCGGTGGTTGTTTATTATATCTTGATTTTGGTATTTATGAGAACTTAGAAGAACCACTTGACTTAAGAAAAGTTAATATGAAAGATTTTAAAGGCTTTAGATTGATAAATCCTTTAAACTGTGGTGCAATAGATGTTAATACTTATGACCCATCAAAACCTGACTATATGAAACCTAAGAAGTGGTATATAGTAGGACTTGGTGTTGTTGATAAAAGTAGAGTGCTTTATTTTTCACAGAATGACACACCTGATATTATTAAACCATTAACACTATATTTTGGTTATCCATTAACACAGTTAATCAAGCAAGATATAGCTAATAGTAATACAATAAGTCAAGGTATAGCTGAGCTTATGGGCAAGTTTAGATTTAAATATCTAAAAATGCCGAAAAATAATTTCTATACAGATGCAGTAAGCCAACTAAAAGCAAGACTTGAATTTGATTTAAACGCACAAGATAATTTTGGTGTTAGTTTAATTGCTGATGATGAAGACATGATACAGCTTACTACTAACTTAACTGGGCTTAGAGAAAACCACGAAATGAGTTATCTATTGATTTCTAGTAAGACATCTATACCTTATACAGAGCTTGTAGGTAAGAGTGCTGAAGGTATGAATGCAACTGGTGAAGGTGACAGAAAATCTTGGTATGATAAAGTTGAAACCATTAGAAATTCTATTACTAA
>JAGCEE010000043.1 GCA_017650795.1 Clostridia bacterium
ATAATGAAGTAACATTCACAACTACTGCAGTTTCATCTAATCAAAACTTTGGTGGTTTGTTGGTTATAGATAATTCAGGAAACAATGTAATGTTCTTGGATAACACAAATAGTGCACCATTGACTGGTAATGCTATTGTATATCCTACACCACTTTCACAAGATGGTAAAGAGTTGTTAATGCTTGAGGTCAATTAATATGGCATTTTCTGGAACAAATAGATATGTATTCAAAGCCTACCAATATGCTTTAGGTAATGGTGAGATAAAGAATACGAATTACCAAACGAATATCAATGCTTACATAGCTGATAATAATTTTTGGTATGTAAATTCTAAAGTAAAGGATTCTTACAATGCTAACTTTGGTTCTTTCAAGCTATCTTATAGTGTAAAAGGATTAAAGGGTTCAGCTATGAGAAACTATACTCGCCTTGTTCCTACCAGACTAAAACTTGAAGATGTAGTTGTTACATCATTTAATGCCGATACACAAATGACTTCGGATATATCCTATGAAAGAATCACATCAACCCCAGCTTCTGCTAAAATCTTTTCAACAGAAAACAACAAAAGTTGGGTAACTAGAGATTTAGATTGGAGTATTGATGCATTAAGTGATGAAAATACTGAACAATACTTTAAAACTGAATATAATTTTTCTACAAACTATGATAAGGGCGAATATGATGCTTATGGATTAAACCAAACTATGCTTGATGAGAATGTTATTAGTCTTTCTGCAAACAAACTAGAATTGACTAATGAAAAGGGTAATCCTAATGCAATGGATAATGGTGCAGCAGGGTTGTTATTGACTTATTCAGATGATGAACATATTGGTGATAAGGAAATACCAATGGTTTATATTGAATTTCCAAAATTATTCAATAGCAATAATAATTATTTGTCTGTTGAATGGCACGAAGATGGTGTGTTGAAGGTGGAATAATGGTAGATACGAATATATCAGCTTATAATTGGCTTTGTTCTACAATGCCCAAGAAAGATGATTGGACTTGTTACAATGATGATACTGGCAATATGGTTACCGACGATGAAGGTAAACAAGCTGAAGCCTATACAACGGAAGCATATGGAACTTATGGCTTACAAGTAGTTTATTATAAAGTATCAGAAAATTTACAAAGAGATAAAATCTATGGTGAAGACCAATTACAAGTTATTGAAAGAGCATTTAACATTGTAATGTATACAGAACAATTGCCTCCAAATGTAAGAACTTATCAATTACAAGGTATTTGGGGCGAAGATGTGATTACTTGTTTCGTAGGTGTTACTGCATTCAAGTATTGGAGTACTTATGGTGGTAAGGATAGGAACAAGCCATTGGTTTATGAAGATTTCGTTCCTAGAATCGGTGATGTTGTTTATTTGCCACAAAATAAAACTTTCTATGAAGTCCGTGATGTAAAGTATTATCAGGAAGCATTTGGTTTACAAAGCCATACTTACACATTGACACTTAGGGTTTACAAAGACACTAAACTTACTATTGACTTTAGGAATGAAACAATTAGTGACAAGACCGACCCAATCTACGATGTTGCCACAAGTGATTTCCCAGAACAATATCAAATCAATGACCCATTGAAGAAAAATGATATTTTGGAAGATGAAGCCCTAACCAAGTCAAAGAATGTAAATCACATGGACGTAATCTACCATCCAAATGATGAAGGTAAGCCAAGAATTGACCCCTTTGATGGTTGGTAAATAATATTTTACATATTTAAACTTAACTGCCTATTGACATAATGGGCAGTTTTTTCTATATTTAAACTTAGAAAACAACAAAAGAGGTAACTTATGGCAACAATTACTTACTACGCACTTGAAAGCAAGAAAACCTACGAATACCATTACTACTATTTTGCAGGTTTGGATGATGCCGGTAATGTTTTGACTACCGATGACCCTAGTAAGGCTGTTGGATTCCACCACAATAAGGATGCCAAGGAGTTTTTGAAAAAGCACCCTGACTTGGCTGAACGATTCAATGTGCAGTCTATGATTACAAATGAAACTCCTTGCTACTATGTTGAATTTAAGCCAATTACGGAAGCAAAGAATCTTTCCATTGTGATGAAGGTGGTGTAATATGAAAATGACCAAACGATTTGAAAAGAAGTTGAAGGCTTTCGCAAAGCAGCACAACCTAGATACCAATTTTAACTGGGACATTGGTTGGTTTGATTTCTTGATTGGTCATATCAAGATTGGTTCGGTTCGCTTTGTGGGTTACAATTTGTGTGAAGATAAGCCTAAACTTAGGTATGACATTTATCTTGCCACTATGTACACAAGAATTTGCTATCGTGGTACACACAATGAACCCAGCTATTGGAATCCTACAAACATAAGAAAGTCCGAACACAAGGAAGGTGATATTTGGTCTTTGGAAGATGGTACTTACATTGATTACATTTCCGAAGAACATTCAAAGACAGCCACCCTTTACACAAAGGACATTGAACACGAAACTGAAGATTCTATTATAGCATTTTTTGAAGATGCTCTAAAGCGACTCTTAAATGCCAAGACTCTTTACAAAATGGAAGAAAAACTACAAGATTTGGAAAAGGATTTCCGAGGTAACTAACTATGGACACATTCATTTTGCTTTCAATCC
>JAGCEE010000003.1 GCA_017650795.1 Clostridia bacterium
GTTCCATAGAAACTGGAGTGTAGTTGTGATAATCTGTTGCCAAATCAAAACCATTCTGCTTTGCGAAACTGCGCCCATGAATGTGTCCGAACAAAACAATGTTCTTTGGATATTCAGGAGTTTCTGTTCCTTCGTCTGGTTCGTGAACAACATAATAATGTTTATCGTTGTAATCAAATTCCGCCTTGGTAGAAATGATTATTTCACGATCCGGCAATTCACTAACAACCTTCTCTACTTCGTCCTTAATCTTGCGGTCATAATTGCCCAACACAAAATAAAGAGTCTTGAAATTCAAACAAGAAAGAATATCCTTCATTGTAGAAATATCACCGAAATCACCTGCGTGGAATACAATATCATTCATTGTAACTTTCTTATTCCAGTTGGAAATCATCGTCAGGTCCATCTGATTTACATCAATGAATGGTCTGCGAGAAAGTTCCAATGTTCTCTGCTGGGAGAAATGAGTATCAGAGGTGAACCAAGTATTTGACTTACCATTGAGTTTGTTTACAACGGCAGTAAGCATTTGTTCAAGATCAGTCCAGTACTCAATCTTTTCTTGTTCCAAACGAAGTTTAAGATAATCGTTCTTTTCCGCATCGTCAGGAAAACCACAATATACACCTGGCTTGTTATACCAATCACCAAATTCAATGTTGGTAGTGAATGCTGGGAAACCTGCTTCAATGTGTCTATCAACCCAGAACACAATAGCTGATGCCTTCTTCATCGCAATCGTTTCCCATTCTGTTTGAATACGCAGTGCTTCCTTGCCAAACTTTTCACGCAATTCAGGAAAGCGGTCATTCGTTGGTGTAATCACATTTCCATCAAATCCCAGCTTTTCAAGAATTTCAAATGCTTTGTTTCGCCAATCATTTGTGTAATCAGTTCGTGGACATGGACCCGCAAGAAAGATAGAATTATTTAGATTACTTGCGAGCTGTACAGATGGTTCTAATGTTGGGTCATGCTTAATTATTTTCATTTTCTGTCTCCTTGGTTTCTTTCATTTCCTTGTTTAAACGATAGCTGATAATTCCAAACACAAATAGATAAACGATAACTCCAAACAATTTCTGTTCAATTCCAAAACCAGCCGCACAAATTAAACTTAGAATAATCTGTGCCTTGAAATTTGGAATTAAGAATTTCTTTGGAATAAATCTAGGGATGAAAATTTCAGTTAACTGAATTAACAAAAGAATAATTTGGAATGTCAATAACATTACTGCTTGCCTCCCGTAATAAGATTCTTAATGCCACCAATGGCTTTGCCAATCGTTCCACCAATGGTATCAACTGTATCTTCACCTGGAAGAGAAACATTGTAACCCATTGAACGGAGCAACTTGATAGCCTTTTCTTTTTCCACATCCTGGTCGGGCTTTTCAACTTCAGCAATTTCGTATTCCATAACACCCTTAATTTCGTGTTTTGGATCTGCCCATTCTGTAAATCGTTCTACCTGTGCATACAAACTATCCTGGAATGCTTCAAATTCTTTCATGTGTTCTTCGGCAATCTTACCACTCTTGACAACATTTCCTTTATTGTCAATTACCAAATCACCATTTTCGTCCTTGGCATCTTCACACCACTGTTCAATAATCTTGTAGAACTTTTCGTGCCATTCTCTGCTCTGATTTGGCTTATCATAGTTCATCATATTATGGAGATTCGTTTCAAGAATAGTGCGGTCGCCCTCAGGATAGAGACGGAGCATAGCATTATATTTTACAGAACGATAACCAGCTTCAAATTCTGCCTCGCGGCGGACCTTTGGAGAATGAATGAGCTGTTCCAATGTGTAAGATTTTCCTGCCATCAATGGGCTAGTAAATTCGCCATTGTCGCGGGAGAAATGGAGAAAGTGGCATGCTTCGTGTACGAAAATAGCAAATGCTTTTTCAGCAGTAATTGGTTCATACTCAGGATTTTCTTTCATAAATTCCGGGTCCACA
>JAGCEE010000044.1 GCA_017650795.1 Clostridia bacterium
CAAGGTTGTTTTCTTTTAACCAGTTTGTCAGTTCTTCAAATGTCATTTATCATATTTCCTTTTGATAAACATTAGTATTATAATCAAAGTAAGTGCGATTCCTTAATTAAAATATTGTGGATATTGCCAACAACCACTTAAATAGTTTGTTCCAAAGATGTAGATTGCTGAAAATATATTTCCAAATATAGAAAGTATAATGTACAACAAACTAATATCATCGGTTGATTTAGTCTTAATAGCCTTTATGACCTGTGGTAAAGCACAAAAAGCAAAACAAATAGCTCCTAAGAATCCAATAATCGTTAATAAAATCATTTAGACAAATTACTCATAAAATAGATAAAACCAGTGGTCATTAAAGCATACATTAGTTTTTCTTCAAAGTTAAGTGGATATTGAATCAATGCTGTAAAGATTGTTACAGACAATAAAGAAGAAAGATAGACGGTTACAAATGTTTTCATTTCTTAGCCTCCACCGGATGGGTTTCATCTACTTCAATTGTTTGAATTTGGAATGTGCTACCTGCAAAAGCATTTTTAATGAAATTTTCCAAATCACTTCTTACTTCATTTACACTATCACCATATCTTTTGAATATGGCTGGTGTTCCATTGATTACGGTTATACACTTATACCTTGTTTTCATTTGAATCCTCAAACATCGTATTTATATCTAGTTTCTTGGTGAATGCAACCATTTCCTTGTAAGTCTTTGTCAATCTGAACAAATGCCTTCTAGCTTCATCTATCGTATTAAATTCAAGGTTGTTCCATTCATCTACAACAGTATTGACACTATAATTTCCTTTGTTATCCAAGTTAATTAAAAATTTACATTCGGAAATCCAAATTACTTTATGTCCCCATTGTGAAACCCTAACTTTAACACCGGGTGTAATCGTATAATACTTTCCAGCAGGTTCACTTGTACAATAGCCTGCAAAGCCCTTGTAATATGCATTTGAAGCCCAAGGGGCGGTTGTAGCCGTAGTAGAAATAGTTCCAGTGCCAGGGTTTACCGACAATGTATATTGTGATGATGTACCACCATTAATAATACTACCATTAACAATTACACCACTACTATTGTTAGCCATTTTCTAACCCCATTTCTTCACAAAACTTATTCCATTCTTCTTCTGTAAATTGTTCGGGCATTTCTTCATATTTTGAATGTATTGACCAAGTGCCATTAGAATAACTGGCAGTAGTCATTACATAGGGGGCAAATGTTACTGATGTTCCACTTGTTCCGTCCCGACACTACTAAATTCGTCACATTGTTGTTCGCCATTTCTGTATGTTCCTTCAAAAAATTCAAAAAATGTTTCGTTATTGAATCGTTTATATTCAACAGCATAGCCATCTGGAGCAACAGGATAAATGTTCAAGATTTGTAACTTGGTAGGTGAATTTATACTATGGTGTCCTTTCTTACATTCAGGATGAAAAATCATTCTATGATGTGTAGGACAATAGGATAAAGTTACCCTACTATTTAACCTGTTCCCTAATTCCCTTGGTACAATATGATGAAATTCTATTTGACTCCTTTCATTTGTATGGAAATTACAGCCTGGCCAATGACAAATATAATTTTTTGGACCGATAATATTTTAAATTCATAAAATTATTTTTACACTTTATTCTTTTCTTTAGCTTCTTTGGCTTCCAACATTTCAAGGTGTGCGTCAGCCATTTCTCTTTCGCCTTCAATTAAAGCCTTGGTTTCTTCTACAGTATAACCGGGAAAAGCCTTAATTTCTTCCGCAACCTTTTCAAATGTTCCATCTTGCATAGATTGTTGTAACTTAATTTCAACATACTTGTTCAATGAAACACCCATTTTGTTTGCAGCAGCTTTCAAAGCATTAAGTTCATCATCACTTAATTCAATATCAATGGATTCCATACCGGCTTCAATCAATTCTACACCAGTTGGTTCAAGCCATCTACGAGCTACTTCATTTTCAATCTGACAACCCTTTGAATCTCTCCAACCAGGTACGAAATAAACAATGTTAGCACCACCCATCATACTAATGGCATTACCTAACAAATTAACAGCACTCATCGCATTGTAGGTTACATTTGGTTCTACAATTTGGTAACTAGGCAATACAATGATATTATCGTCAGGATATTTTGATTCAATATACTGAGTTGCTTCAGTACGGGTTTTCATAATTTCTTCGTGGGTCAAACCACTCATAGGCTGAGAAATAAACAATGTTCTATTCACAGAAATCCTCTTCAATTTGTAATTGTTTAGAAAACACTAATGCTTTCTTGTACATAATTCTATATCTATTTACTACTTGCTTTAATTCATCAAAACTATGTAAGGTTATAGAATTAGTAGCATCACGAAATACAGTAAGATTACCTTTACCATCAAAGTGTAAACTTATGTTGTCAATGGTTAGTGTATTACCAGTGTTCTTTACACGAAAATGTGTTCCACCAATATCAAGAATCCTTAACTTGTTTTCTTTAAGTTTTTCACTGGCTAACATATAACCATTAACTCTTCTTACTACACCCATAATAAACTACCACCTACTATCTTCAAATCTTTGAATTGTACTACTCCACATATCTTCAGTTATTTCATTGGCAGTCGGTTCCATTAAACCCAACTCTTCACAAACTTTTACAAATTCGTCTGTTGGGAATACTTCTATTGGTTTACCTTCATATTCTTCATCATCACTATTCATTGAAATCCTTTTCAATTTGTAATTTCTTCATAGTTTCGTTCATTCGCTTATATACTCGCCTATATTCATTAACCTTGTGCTTCAATTCATCAAGACTATGAATATCAATTAAACCTGTATTTAATACATTTACAGTCATTGTGTTATAGTCAAGATTGAATTGAAGACCGTCAATTTGAATCTTGATATTGTTATAATTATAGACATTGATATAAGTATCACCTAACTTAAAATGGTATTTGTAGGATTTTTTCGGTTCACTACCATAAAATCCATAACCAAATCCTTTTTCAGCAAGAGCACGGAATGCTTCTTCCATATCAAACATAATTAATCCTTTTCTAATCCAAGTTCATTACAAACATCTTTAAATTCATCTGTAGTACAAATTGGTTTTTCTTCTTCACTGTCTTTATCTTCACTAGGCGGAGAAATTCCATAAGTACGAGCTACATAATCATCTGCCTGTTTAGTTAATCTATCAATAAATTCTTGATACTTGTCTTCATAATAATCACCCATTATTCACCCTCAACTTGTGGCTCAGCATCATCAAAGATAACATCTACACGATTAGTTACCTTAGAAAAGATTGGCATATCCAATGTTTGAATTACACTTCTTTTTACTGGTGTATTCCTACCAAGTGTTTCTTGATGTGACTTTGGAATTTTAGACCATTCTTCATCGGTCATTGGTCTTTCAATGACTACTCGTTTAGCATAAGTTCCTCGCTTGAAGAATGCTGGATAATCATTCCAATTTACACCCTTTTCCATAAGCAAATCTTGCTTTTGGCTACCATTCTTTCCAAGTAGTTGTTTGTCAGAATAGTAAGCCATTGCAGCCATTGAAATAGAGTTCTTGGTTGCATCAAATTCTCGCCAAAGCAATTCATTTGCAGCTTCGGTTCTATTTGGAACTTGCCAACATCTGCAATCAAATTGTGCCAATGGCTTGTCAGGATATTTCTTGTGGATAACTTCATTGAATTTGGCAGTAGCCATAGAAGCGAACACTGAAATCAACTTAGAAATTCTTCCGCCAAACATAGGTTCTTTGACATCTGACAAGATTAAAGTAATTTCATCTGACTGGGTATAACCAATACAAGCATTAGTTTGCTCAACTAGATACTTCATTGTTTCAACCATTGCATTACTCATATCTTCGTCATAAGGTCTTTTCATTCCACGGGTAAATGTGTGAAATGCCCTACCATCAATTCTTACACAAATGGGTAGTCCAGGCATAAAAGCTCTTTGTGTTTCAATGCTTTCATACATTTTCATTCTGTCGCCAAATTTATCTTCTTTCATTTTATTTCCTCTTAGATTTTTGCATTTTCACAAAAAACATTGTTATCGTAATACTTCAAAGCATCAACTCGCCACTTAACTTCATCAAATGAAATTGGTGTAAAGTTATGGAAATCGGAACAAATGCTAATGCCATTCTTCTTTACATACTGAAGAGCGTGAATGTGACCATACAATACAACATTCTTTGGATATTCTGGAATAGTAAGACCTTCATCGGGTTCGTGAATGATGTGGTATGTTCTACCATCATCTTCAAATTCCCAATTATCTACCAAGACAATCTTTCTGTCAGTCCTTTGAATCAACTTTTCAAGTTCATCAACATTCTTTCTATCGTAATTGCCCAAGATTAGATACAAGGTATCATAGTTAAGACAAGTTAGATAATCTTCCATTGTGGAAATATCACCAAAATCACCCGCATGGAATA
>JAGCEE010000045.1 GCA_017650795.1 Clostridia bacterium
TATTAGCGTCTCTTGAAATATTTTAAAAATTATTTCAATAAATGCCATTTGTCCAATAATTTTCATTGCATTTTCAATAGGACTTAAAAACGTAATTTGTAATATCTTGTAAATAAGTGGCAAAAACCCAATCGCCAAAAATAATAAATATTCCCTTGTATAAATCTTTTTTAACATGGTTTTCATACAAATATTATAAAATAACAAGCCTTATAATGTAAACCAAATGATGGCATTTATTGTATAAGAAATACATAATTTAATTTGCAATAATTAAGCGAGCTTGCTTATTCAAAATCAGCCGATATGGTTTTAAGTTTTGATTTAATATAATCATTTTTAAATGAGTTTCCAAAAAGCTTGTACATCTCTTTTAAGTATTTTTTTGTTACCAAACTTTTATCTATATTTGTGGTGACAGTAGTTTTATTGTTATACAAATTTAAACTTAATTGATAATCGGCATTTGACCATGCAACTATTTCTGTGTGATTGGGCTTTCTTTCAATATCGTAATGGATAAACCAACTATATTCATTTTGTGGAATAATTCTATTAAATAACTTAATAATTTCGTCATTACTTAAAAGATTTGAAAATATTATTTCTTTTTTAAATAAGTTTTTATAAAGCTTGCAAAAATCCTCATACATTTTTTTGTCCGAAACATCTTTAAGCACTTTTAAGGCAAGGGTGTAGTACCACATAATATCTTCTTTTGACCCATTAAAATATTTCCATATTTCTTCATTGTACAAATCATGGCATTTTATTAAAGATTTAAGATTTGATACCTTATCGGCACAATTTACAAGTTTTGTGTTGTAGGAAGATTTGCTCACACGCGCCATGTGTTCGGCTTTACGCTTTCTATATGGTAATGATTTTTTTTCGCTTTCGCAGTCAATCATTTTTGCAATTTTGCTTCCAAATTTTTCTTTAATATCTTGTATTGTGGCATCTGTGTCTTCTACTGTATCATGAAGAATCCCTACTATTATGGTTTCTTCATCTGCTCCGTTTTCTTTTAGAATATTTGCCACATCAATAATATGATTTATGTATGGCTCGCCGGTTATTTTTCTCTTTTGATTTTTGTGTTTTTCTTTTGCATATTCAAATGCTTTTTGTATGTTGTTCATATTTTTACCTCCAAACACTTGTATTATACGACCGTTTGTGATATAAGTAAAATATATGTTTCTTATCTTAATAATAAGGTGTGCTTATGATAAATGATATTAGTTTAGATTATTACAGAGTATTTTATTATGTCGCAAAATATAAAAACATAACAAGGGCAAGTGAGGTTTTGATGATTTCTCAACCTGCAATAACGCAAACAATAAAAAAACTAGAAGACACAATAAATATTAAACTATTTATTAGAACAAAAAAAGGCGTTGTTTTAACCAAGGAGGGCGAAAAGTTGTTTGCCTTGGTACAAAATATTGCCTTTGCAGTTAAAAATGTTGACGGCTACATAAATGAAACAAATATTATGAATAATGGCGAAATTATTGTTGGTTGTGGTGGGAATATATTTAGAAGAATTGTATTAAAAGCATTTAAGTTATTTAATAAAAAATATCCAAACATTAAACTTGTTCAATATGAAAACACGCAAGACAATATGTTAAAGGCTTTAAAAAATGGCGAAATTGATATTTGTATAACACAATCCACAAACACTTTTTCTGATGAATTATTCTTTTCGCATCTCTTTTACGAAAAGCATGTGTTTGTTGCAACCAAAAAGTATTTAAGCGAAAATAAAGAAGACCAATACAGATATATTGTTCAAGAAGAAGGCTCGTTTAATAGAAAACTTTTTGATAAATATATCAACGATAAATCTAAAATTGTTGTTGAGGATTCCGGTTATAATACATCGTTGTCATTTTGCACAAATAATCTTGGCGTTGCACTCTTGCCAGAATATATAATATCTGACAATTTAAAAAGTGGTGAATTGGTGGAATTGTATAAAGACCTCTCAATGCCTATTGTGGAGTATGGCTTTTATATAAACATCCAGAGTAAAAACAAAATTACCGAAGAGTTTATTAAATGTTTAAATATGGGTTAGGATGATATGCTAATAACTTATAATAAAAGACACTGGTCATTTGTTTTATGACAAAGAGGATGAAGTGGTTGGCCACATAAAAGAATTTTTCGATCAAGATCAAAAAGAAAGGGAGAGGTAAAAATGTTTGAAAAAGATGATTATAAAATAAGCATTATTAATCGTGATGGATTGGAACTAAAAGGCTATTATAAAAAAGTGAACGATGATAAATGTGTTGTTGCATTTTGTGGTTTTAGTGGGAATTGCGATAAATCCTTCTGCACTTTAGCGGAAAAATGTATTGAGAATAATGTTAGCTTTTTATTTGGAAACACACAGGGTAGTTACGTAAAAAATGAAATGAAACAACATTTAACAAATAATGAAGTTGTTATTGTAGAAAAAGGGGCATTTAATGAGGACTTTGATGAATGCGTAAAAGATTTGAGTGAATGGATATCTTTTGCCGAGCAAGAAGGCTTTAAAGAGTTATACATTGTTGGGGCAAGTATAGCTTGCAACCGAATTGTGAATTACTTAAACAAATTTTCATATCCCGATATCATAAAGAAAATAATATTACAATGCCCACAGGACATTAGACCTCAAGTGGATGAGCATCTGCTTAGAGAAGCCGAATTATATGTGTCACAAAATCTTTATGACCATATATTGACAGATAAATTTTTTGGTTATTGTGATATAACTGCAAAAACATGTTATAATTTAGCGCATAATAATGAATTAAATAATTTACCATACTTAACGAATGGCGATTTTAATATGTTAAAATCTATAAAATTACCAATTAGGGTCATTATTGGATCGATTGATGAGGGTATCGTTTATTATAGTGACAAAGATGCAAAATACTTCATGGACATTTTAAAAAATAATAGTTGCGATTTAAGTTATACAATTATAGAAGGCGGTAGACATAATTTTAAAAATAAGGAAGAAGAACTTGCAATAGCAACAATTAAGTATGTATTGAAATGATATTATCGGAAGTTTTGTCTGCAAGCGCGAAGCATTTGCAAATAAAACTGATGTTTATTCAATTTGTGATGCCTTGATTTATCAAGGGATTGCACCAGCAATTTGATTTTTCAAGAAATTTGAGCAAAGCAACGTCACATAGATAATATTAGAGATATATATGAAAAATCCATTATTTTCAATTCTTATCCCATGTTATAATTCTGAAAAATATTTAAACGAATGTATTCAATAAGTATTGAGTCAAAATTTTTCGGATTATGAAGTTATCTGCGAAAAATTCGTAGAATTAACCGTTTTTGCGAATAGTTTAGTGCTTGTGATTAAAAGTGTATGATTTTTAGGTGAGCCGACTCAATCCCTTTAAAACAAAAGAAAAGACGGGTCTAACCGACCTGTCTTTTTACTGGCCAAAGTTGGCCATATTTGCAAAGCGCAAGCCTTTTGGCGATAAGCACGTAGTTGCGAAAGCGGACTGCGACTATTGTGGTTGAACTGCATATTAAGTAAACCGATTTTCTTCGCAGTATATTCTTCGCACGAGAGTACCGACCGAAACAAGTGAAACGTCTTTCGCGTTTGGTCGGTTAGTAAAAATTGTGTCCGATAAGGCTTACTTTTTTATAAAAAAAGTTGCCCATAAGGACAACAATTTTTACTGGTTGCGGGGGCTGGATTTGAACCTGCGACCTTCGGGTTATGAGCCCGACGAGCTTCCGAGCTGCTCTACCCCGCGACATTAAGTATAGCAGTATTATAGGGTAGTATTTTTAATTTGTCAATATATATTTTGTAAAACATTTTGGATTTTAAATGATTTTTTTGATTTTTTATCAAATTCAACAAATTGTGATTTTTAATAACGAGTTTTAAAGAATTTTGGTTTTCACCAATCCTGCTTTTTTAGTGTGTGAGATTTTATGTCATCATAAAAGGCAAAGTATTTGTCCTTAAATTTTTCGTTGGAAGATTTAAAGCGGTCTATTAGTTCGTCTAATTCCTCTGGCGAATAGTCGCTTATTTTAAAATCTTCGTCATATTCCTCAATTATTTTAATCCAATTTGTGCGTTCTTTTTTATCCATGTTTTTATTATATTATAGCGCAATTTATTAGTCAAGTGTACCATTTTAAAAGTACACAAATTGCACGGTTTTGGCATTTATATATAATATGAAAAAAGAAATATTTAAAGGTGCCGGAACGGCACTTATTACACCATTTAAAAATGGAAAAGTTGATTACAATAGTTTAGAAATAATAATAAAAAAACAAATAGAGGCAGGGGTTGGTGCCGTTGTAGTTTTGGGTACAACGGGCGAGGCATCAACAATAACCATTTTAGAACGAAAGCGAATAATAGAACTAGCAGTAAGGCTATGTAAGAATAAATGCAAAGTGATTGTGGGGTGTGGTTCAAACAATACAAAGAGTGCCATAAAACTATATAAAATGGCAGAAAGGCTTGGTGCAGATGGGGCACTAATTGTCACGCCGTATTACAATAAATGCACGCAGGAAGGGTTAACTTTGCATTATAGAATGATTGCAAATAGCGGAGAGCTTCCAATAATTGTTTATAATGTGCCGTCAAGAACAGGCGTAAATATTTTGCCACAGACCATGCAAAGTTTGTCAGAAATAAAAAACATTGTTGGAATAAAAGAGGCAAGTGGAAACATTTCGCAAATTATGGAGTTATTTTATTTGCTTAAAGGCAAGACGGCGATTTATAGTGGTGATGATGCACTTAATTACATTTTTTTATCGCTTGGCGGTAGTGGGTGTATTTCGGTTTTATCAAACATAATGCCAAAAGAATGTGTTAAATTATACGAGTTATACAAAGAGCAGGGAGCAGTAAAGGCATCGGGTTATTGGCTGAATTTTCTGCCGTTAATTAAAAGTTTGTTTATAGAAGTAAATCCCTCGCCAATTAAGTTTTCCATGAGTTATATTGGTCTTTGCAAAAACGAATTAAGGTCACCGCTTTGTGTAATGTCAAAAGAAAACTCTCAAAAGGTTATAAAAGAAATAAATTGCATTTGGGGTAAAAATGATTGTTTGTAAATTTGGAGGCACGAGTGTTGCTGGCGAGAATAGTGCACTTAACATAAAAAAGATAATAAATGGTGACAAAAACAGAAAATTTATTGTTGTTTCGGCGCTCGGAAAAAATAAACAGTTTAATACAAAAATTACCGACCTGCTTTTAGAAATTTATGAGGATTATATAAATAAATTTGACTATTTGCAAAAACTAGATGAGTTTTTTTTAAGATATCAGGCAATGTCCGAGCGATTAAACGTAAACATTGAATGGGAAAAAATAAAGCAAAAACTTTTAAAAGAATTTAATGCTAATATAATTAGTAAAGAGTATTTGGTTTCAAGAGGCGAATACTACTGCGCTTTGATGTATTCAAAATACTTAAACGCCAAATTCTTAGATGCAAAGGATTTTATTGCTTTTAAAAAGGACAATAAATTAGACTTTTTTAAAACAAGGGCAAAATTAAAAAAGTTAAATAAAACCGCCACTTATGTTATGGGTGGTTTTTATGGTGGAAATTCAAAATCACAAATAGTACTATTTGATAGGGGTGGCGCTGACATAACCGGTGCCGTGGTTGCAAAAGCGCTAAATGCCGAGGTTTACGAAAACTACACCGATGTAGACGGAGTGTATGACAAAAATCCAAATGTTTTTGATGGGGCAAAAAGCATACCAATAATAGATTATATAACAGCAAAAAAAATGGCAGAAAACGGAAATGAAATTGTGCATGTTGATGCTCTTGGTTTGCTGTTAGACACAAATATTATTCTTTTGATTAAAAGCACAAAAGATTACAAAAAACTTGGCACGGTTGTTACGCATGGAAATTTATTTATAGATAAATATTTTATATGTAATGGCAACTGCTTGCTTTTAATACTTGATAAATTAAATAAAAAAACAAAGCAAGAGATAAATAAATTTGCAGATATTTTAAGCTGTTATTACTATAATAAAAAATATTATGTTTTATTAAAAAACAGCATAAAGCAAATTGGTTATTATTTAAACAAGGGACTGTATATACAAAATGTGGTTGTGACAAAAATATTTGCAAATATATCTTTGAATAAAAAAACAAGAAAAATATTACAAAAAATCAAGAAAAAACTAAAAAATTATTCAATTTTTTGCGAATTTACTGAACATTTTAATAATTTTACAATTATTTGCCTGGTGGATAATTATAATATTGTAAAGAAATGTTTAAACAAATATTTATAGTTGGCGGTTAATTTATGTGTTTACAAATTATACTTTATGTGATAAACTTTAAGCAAAGGAGTTAGTATGAAAAACTTACTTATTGTTTATAACGAATCAATACCAAGTGAAACATTTGAAGAAAAAAATTCTCACATACTAGAACTTGCAAAAAAATATGGTTTTAACACAACATTAAAAAGCAATGCAGAAATATATACATACTTAAACACAAATTCTGTAAAAGCATTTAATGGTAATCTAAATTATGATTGTTGCTTGTTTTTTGACCACGACCCATATCTTGCAAAAAACTTAGAGATGCTTGGAATGAGGGTGCTTAATAATTCTAGGGCACTACTTCTTTGTGAGAACAAGGCAACCATGTATCAAGAAATGGTAGCAAATCAAATATCTGTGCCAAAAACATTTATTTTGCCAGAGCAAAAAGAGTTTAACATTAATGGGCTTAAACCATTTATTGATGAGGCGATATCAACACTTTCGTTGCCACTCGTAATTAAAGAATGGTACGGTTCTATGGGTGATGGAGTCTATTTGGTTAAAACGAAAGAAGATGTTTATAAGGTTATAGAAAAGTTTAAAGGCAAAAACATACTTCTTCAAGAGTTTATTGCCGAAGCGGCAGGAACGGATATTAGAATTATGGTAATAAAAGATAAAGTTGTATGTGCAGTTAGAAGACAAGCCGGCTTTGGCAATTTTAGGTCTAATGCAACACTTGGTGGAACATTATCGCCTTATGTACCAACTGTTATAGAAACAAAACTTGCAATTCAAGCAAGCAAGGTAATGGGTTGTGATTTTGCGGTTGTAGATATGTTAAAATCTATTACAGGTTCTTTGGTGTGCGAAGTAAATAGTACGGCAAACTTAAACAAATTTTATGAAACAACAGGAATTGATGCTGTGGACGTTTTGTTTAAGGAATGTATAAAAAAGAAGTAAAAAACAAAAAATATAGATGCGATAGATTTCCTATCGCATTTTTTGTAAATTTTTATAAAATATTTTCCATTTTATGCTTTTTAATATATAATATTAGCATGATACAAATAACGAAAAACTGGTATGAAATATTAAAGCCAGAATTTGAAAAAGAATACTTTAAAAAATTACAATCATGGTTAAATGACGAGTATTCTAGTTTTAAAATTTTTCCTCCATACAATCAAATATTTAACGCACTTAACATGGTAAAGTTTAATGATGTTAAGGTGGTTATAATTGGGCAAGACCCATATCATGAAATTGGTCAAGCAATGGGTATGAGTTTTAGTGTTCCTGAGGGCGTAGAACTTCCTCCTAGCCTTAAAAATATCTATAAAGAGATAGAGCAAGAATTTGGCACCAAGTGTTTAAAAAGTGGAGATTTAACCAGATGGGCAAAGCAAGGCGTACTTCTTTTAAATGCTGTATTAACAGTAAGGCAGGGACAGGCAAATTCTCACAAAGGCAAAGGTTGGGAAAATATTACAACCGAAATTATTAAAAAATTAAATCAAAGAAAAGACCCCGTAATATTTTTGCTTTGGGGTGCAAATGCAAAAGCTATTGGCGAAAGCATAACAAATCCATGGCACTTTAAACTTTCGTCTGCACACCCAAGTCCACTTTCGGCACATAATGGATTTTTTGGAAATGGGCATTTTAAAAAATGCAACGATATTTTAAAATCGCTTGGCAAATCGGAAATAAATTGGGAATAGAATATTCCTTTAATAAAAACACAAAAACATACAAAAGGAGAACAATATGAACATAGCAATAATAGCAAGTGGTGGTGATGGACCTGGAATGAATAATTGCCTTTACGAGTTGGTTAAAGGATTAAAGGCACATAGTATTACTCTTTTTGAATATGGATTTCAAGGGATTATTGATGATAGGGTTGCAAAATATACATTGCCTGAACTAAATAAATATAAACATCTTGGTGGAGTTGTAATAAAGTCTTCTAGATCGGCAGAGTTTATGACCTTAAATGGTATGAAAAAGGCACTAAAAACACTAAATAAGCACGAAATAGACGTTTTAATAATAATGGGTGGGAATGGCTCACTGCAAGGCGCGAGGTCGCTAATTAAACAAGGGGTAAAAGTTTTGTTTATTCCAACAACAATAGACAACGATATAAAAGAAAGCGATTATACGCTTGGTTTTGATACGGCAATTTTTCAAGCCACAAATTTTGTTAAAGATGTTGATGTGTCTATGCAGTCTTTTGATAGAATTTGCATTTATGAGGTAATGGGCAGACATTGTCCAGACCTTGCAAATAGGGTTGGAAAGAATGTTAATGCTTGCTATGTGTTTACTGCAAACAGTACAAAAGCCGAATTATTAAAAGCTGTTAAGCATGCAATAAAAATGGGCGAATACTCGCCAAAAATTATTCTTCAAGAAAACACGGTTAATATTGAAGAATTAAAAGAGTACTTATTTGAAAATTTAAAAAAAAGAGATATAAAAAGCAGTATAATTGGGTATTATCAAAGAGGTGGCTTGGCAACTGCCACAGAAATGCAAAGTAGTACACTTTTTGCAAAAGAAATAATAAACTGCGTAAAAGAGAAAAGGCTTAATCAAATTGTTGTTAAAAAAAGAAACGAGTACAAGCATATTCCAATATAAATAGGAGTACAAGATGTATGACATTATAATTATAGGAGGAGGCCCTGCGGGGCTGACTTCTGCCATTTATGCAAAAGAGGCAAACAAGTCCACTTTGGTTTTAGAAAAAATGGGCACGGGTGGTCAGTTAAACAATATATTTACAATAACAAACTATCCTGGATTTGATGGAATTGAAGGCTTTGAGCTTGCGACCAAAATGAAAAATCAAGCACTAATTAAGGGCGCAGAGTTTAAAAATGAGCAGGTTATTGATGTTGATTTTTCGTCAAGAATAAAAAAAGTTTTTACAAGCAGTGGAGTTTATGAGGCAAAAAACATAATAATTGCCACAGGCGCACACGCAAGGGAGCTTGGAGTAGAACAAGAAAAAGAGTTTTATGGCAAAGGCATAAGTTATTGTGCGACTTGTGATGGTAATTTTTTTAAAGATAAAGTGGTGGCAGTTGTTGGTGGTGGAAATTCCAGCATATATGATTGTCTTTATTTGAGCAATTTGGTAAAGAAAATATATTTAATCCATAGGCGAGAAGAGTTTAAGGCTAGCGCAGGTGGTGTTAGCAGAGTTCAGACGATTGAAAAGAGCGGTAAGATTGAATTAAAACTAAATGCCGTTGTTTCTAAATTGATGGGCGACGACAAATTAAAAGAAATAGAATTAACCAACACAAAAACGGGCAAAAAAGAGCGATTACAAGTTGATGGTGTTTTTGTTGCTGTTGGAAGAATACCAGACACGGATGTTTTTGAAGGAAAGTTAAATCTAACAAAAGACGGCTTTATACAAACAAAAGAAAACATGGAAACTAGCGTAAGTGGTGTTTATGCTGTTGGTGATGTAAGAGAAAAGGTTTTAAGGCAGGTAATAACTGCATGTGCCGATGGCGCAGTGGCCGTATCGAGTATTGTTAATAAAGACTGATTAAAAGTATTTTGCTTTAAATATTATTCTTTAATTTTTCGTAAAAAAAATAATGGATTTTAGTCCATTATTTTTTATTTTGTATAAAAACTCAATGCAAAGTGGGTTCTTGTTCTGTTTTGGTTTATTGCTTAATATACAAAATGCCCAATGTTTTTTTGCCACAATGTGTACAAACAGTAGAGCCTGCATATGTTTGAAGAACTTCTTTAAATCCATATTCTTTTAAGCCCTCGGCAATCTTGTCGGCAACCGGCATATAAGATGAGTATGTGACAAAAACTCGTTTTTTGTCCGGTGGACATTCTTTTAACATGTCTTCAACATATTTAAGTAAACAAACCTCTATATTGCCCATATATTTTTTTGTGACTTTCATTTCGCCGTTAACAAGACTGATTCGTGGTTTTATTTTTAATAAATTAGCACCAAGTAGTGCAAGGCTAGAGCATCTTCCGCCTTTGTGAAGATTTTTTAAGGTATCAACCAAAAATGATGCTTGAACTTTTTCTATTTCTTCTTTAACTTCTTTTTCTATTTCTTCTACGGTTTTTCCGGCTTTAATCTTTTCGGCACACGAAATTATTGTTAAGCCCATTCCGGTAGAAAGCGATTTGCTATCAAACACGGTCACTTTACCATTTCCTATTTCTTGGCTTGCAATTACTGCATTATTGCCTGTGCTAGATATTTTGTGTGAAAGTGAAAAGTGAAAAATGTGGTCGTAGTTTTCGAGCAAATTTTCAAAAAACTCAACATATTCATATGAACTTCTTGCAGAGGTTTTTGGAAGATTTCCGGTTTTTTCAACATATTCAAATAATTGGTCTTGGTTAATATTTAAACCATCTTCATACTCTTTATCATCCAATGTGATTATCATTGGCATAAGGCTTACATTATATTTTTTTAGTAGCTCTGGCGATAGGTCGCAAGTGCTATCCGAAGTTATTGCATATTTCATAAAATTCTCCTAACATACAAATATTATCAACTTGCACATTATTTGTCAAATATTGTAAAAAAAAACTTAAAATCTAACCATTTATTGTTAAAGGTAAGTCAAAATTCTCTTTTAAACGTGTTTGGGTGTCAATTTTTCCGGTTTTAAGTTCTAGCTCATTTTTTCTTTTCTTTAAACGTTTAAAACTAATTAGTTTATTTAGCAAGTCGATTTTAAGCGTCGTGATGTCTATTTTATGTTCGACATCTAACAGCGATGAAGCATCTTGAATCTTTTTGCCAGCCACTTTTGCTAAATCAAGAGCCATTTTATAATTATTTGCAACTTTTTTATAATTTATTGATGATATAAGATTGTATGTGGTGGTAAAAACGGAAGAAATAGTGACAAGAATAGAAATGCTCAGGCTACTTCCAGCAATTATTCCAGCAATCCCCAAACCGAGAGTTATGGCACATATATATGACCAAATGCTATGTTTTTTGTATCCTTGTTTACAATGCTTTAATGCGGTCGTTAAGTCGTCTATTGATTGATTATTTTTTTCCCTAAGGTTGTCTAATTCTTGTCTTTTAATTTTATACTCATTGTTTGAAATAACAATTCTATTTCTTATTTGCATTCCATCATTATATATTTCTTGTAAGCTTTTATTTAATTCAAAAAGTGTATCTTTTGGCATATTTTTCTCCTAAATGTGACCAAATTATAGCATATTTATTTTTTATTTTCAAGACACTTTTTTATGAGTAAAACAAAATATTGGCAATATGAAAAATGTTTAATGTTATAGTTTATTTATAATGATGACATGCATATTTAAAAAAAAATAAACAATAAAACCATTAAGCGCCAAAAAAACAATATTGACAAAAACGCCCCTTCATGGTACAATTCAAGTGATTTTGGGGTAGATAATTATGTCAATAGAAAAAGAAAAGTTTGATTTATTAAATAAAATTGAGGCATATCAAACACGAATAGATATGCTAAATGAAAGAGTAAAAGAATATAAGCATACTGTTAATGACTTAACAGCTAAAAAGAATGACAAAAAAAAGAAGGTTGCTGCTTGTAAGTTTGGAAAAGGTGCTACATTGGTGCTTATTGGTGCCATGATTTCTGGTGCAATAATAGGAATGCCTCTTGTTTTGGCTGGGGTGCTCGGTGTGTCAAGCTTGGTTGGATTTGTGGTGCTTAGTCATGCAAAACTTGCATATCAGGCAATGCAAGACGACATTCAAAAACAAATGAATGAACCAATTGCTAGAATAGATGCAATTAATAAAGAAACAAGTAAGATGAATATGTTAATTCAGGCAACACAAACCCAATTAAATAATTTAAAAAAACAAGAAAAAGAGATGCGTAATACACAACAAATCAAGACAGTGCAAGCAATTAAGAGCACAACCCCAAAAACACCGAACTCAACAGACCTGCTAAAATAATTGATTGTTAAAAAGATGTAATCAAATAGATACTTAAATTAAGTGTCTATTTTTTTTGTGGGGTTATAATTGAATGTTTGTGATAAATGGCATTTAATATCTTTTTGCATATTTAGTTTTTTAAATAATGTGTTGGTACGGCAGTATTTATTTATTATGTTTGACTTTAATCGCTAATAAAGCGTAAAATAACAATGATGAAAAACAATAAAAACCAAGAAATAAAAAGATATGACACAACAATAGATTTTGGACTTTCTAAATCACAGATTAAAGAAAGAATAGAACAAAAATTGACCAACAAAACTCAAACAAGTTCAGGCAAGTCGGTTTTTAGAATTCTTTTTGAAAATGTGTGTACTTTTTTTAACTTTATATGGCTGACTGTATTTGTTGCACTTTTTATTGTTGGCTCATATACTGACTTGTTTTTTATAATTGTAATAGTTTTTAACACTACAATAGCCATTGTTCAAGAATTAAAGGCAAAGCACACGGTTGATAAACTTTCATACATAACATCTCCAAAAATAAATGTTATAAGGGAGGGTAAAAGCCAACAAGTAAATATAACAAATCTTTGTTTAGACGATGTGTTTAAACTTTCTGTTGGCAATCAAATACCATGTGACAGTGTGCTACTTGATGGCAAAATAGAAGTAAACGAAAGTTTATTAACAGGCGAGTCATCTCCGGTAAAAAAACAAGCGGGCGACATATTATATGCTGGTAGTTTTTTGATTAGTGGCTCTTGTTATGCTAGGGTGGAAAAAGTTGGAAAACAAAGTTATATACAATCGGTGGCAATAGAGGCCAAAAAATTCAAAAGCCCTAGCTCAAATCTTTTTAAAGATATAAATGCTTTAGTAAAATATATTGGCATTATGATTATACCAATTGGCGGGCTGATGTTAATAAACAATTATTTTGCATACAGCAAAAACTTTGTGGCTGCTGTTGCAAAAACTTGTGGTTCTATAACGGGAATGGTCCCTGCCGGAATGTTTTTACTTATTACAATTACCTTGTCGTTTGGCGTAATAAAATTAGGACATAAAAAAACATTAGTTCAAAATATTTACAGTATAGAGATGCTTGCCCGTACCAATGTTATTTGTTTGGACAAAACCGGAACAATTACAGACGGCACAATGAATGTTAGTGAGCATGTTGATATAGCAACAATAAA
>JAGCEE010000046.1 GCA_017650795.1 Clostridia bacterium
AAAAATATAAATATTTCTTTGTTAAAATAAAATTGTATATTATTTATGTATTGACATTTTTATTAGCATATGAGAAAATACAAACAAGAGGAAGAATACATGAAAAATTTAAAATTAAAATTCATTAACAAAACTTCAAATAACAGTAAAATCTTTTTTGGTAATATCTTCAATATGATTAAATGTTATATAGAAGGGGCACAAAACATTAAAGACGAAATGCTTAAGGAAAAGGCACATGAAGACGTTGATAAAAAAGTGTCAGCTTTAGTATATATGTATCCAGAACTTTTGCATATATACGAGATTAAGGGTAAAGCGTTTAATAAAAATCTTTTTACGCTGGCAGATTATTTTTGTTATTATGGTTATGATAATGCACTAAGCCATGCTCTTTATGATATTGATTCATTAAAAGTAAAAAGTATGACGGGCGACCCTGTTTTAAAATTATTCCTTAACGGAATAAATCACCGAGATATAACTCAAAAACTAGTTCCATTAAATCTCGCACTAAAAAAACATCCCGAAATTGCTTTAATAAAAGATACAGACGGCAAAAGCATTAAGGATTGGTTAATGCAGTATACTAATGATTATAAAGACAACGATTTAGTTAATAGCAAATTAGAAATTTTAAGCAATAACAAAGATGCGTTTATTAACCTTAAAAACACAATAAGCCAATTAGAAGAAGAAAAAACAGCACAATTATAAACCTATTGCTTAATTTGTTATAATATATAATATAAGTAGTTTATGTAAATTTTTGATACTTAATTAAAAATGTTTGACATTTTTTAAATATAAAGGGTAAACTAAACTTAATAGTAATAAAGGACATTTAACTTTGAAAAAAATTAAATTATTGTCATTGATTGCATTATTAGGGGTTTTGTTCAGTGTTATGTATGCTGGTGTTTTTGCTGCTGCAAATAGCGAAAAAACAGTTTCTCTTTCTGGCTCAACCATAACCATTCCCGCAAACATTGCAAATGTTAGAGTTCAGGGATGGAAGGGAACCGATACTAGTGGCGCGGCAAATTTTGATACTAATTCTAGTTCAACATGGGCTTTGGGCAGCGATAGTTTTTTTAATTACGATTTAAGTGCTGTAAACAATAACACTGTTCCTTCGGCAGATAAGTATTTAACTTTTAAAATAACAAATTCTGGATCCATACCACTTACTGCCAAGTTTCAAAAAACATCAAATAGTGCCTACTTAACAAGTTCTCCAGACCCAATAAAGCAAATAAGCGGTGCCACTGTTGTATCTGCCACATATCAAAATAGTTCCGGCACGGCAGTAAGTCAGGTTTCCGTTGGCGCATGTGCAGCAAATGGGACAGCTACGGTTGTCACTATTAAATTAAAAATCACACTGCATGTAGTTGTTGATACAGACATAAGCGATGCATCATTTAGTTATAGGCTAGTGTTGTCTGATGCTAGTTAATAATAACTTATTTATTATGATTATATAAAACTTCAAGGTAATGCTTTGGAGTTTTTTTTTGTGTAAAAATATACATTCCTCAATTGTCGTTTTTTTATATATTCCAAATGGCGTAAAAAGTTTGTGTTTTTATATAAACTTTGACTTAAATTATTTGTTGATTATTTTTAAAAAAATGTGTTGACAAGGGTGTTGACACTATGCTACAATACCAAGACTATGCGAAGTATGGGTTGATGCGCAAGGTTACTTTGGCTAGCAAACAGTTAAAGAGAATTTGCGCGGACAAGTTCCGATTAAATCGGGGCGACCTAAGAATAAGCATTTTTATAATCTTTTCTTATTTGTTAGGAAATTGGTTATTTGTGGAGTTTAATTAGTGAAAATCTTTTCACTGCGATTTGCTCTTTTTTATTGTGCATAGGGGCGTAAACACACGGCATAGTGTTTTACGCGAGAAAAATGATGCAAATTTCTTAGGCAAGTATAAACAAGGAGGACATTTTTTAATGGCAACAAAACAAAAAATCAGAATCAAAGTAAAATCTTACGACCATGTTCTTTTGGATAGTGCGGTAGAAAAAATAATTCGCACAGCAGAAAAGAATGGTGCAAAGGTGGTTGGTCCTATCGCACTTCCTACAAGAAAGGAAGTTGTCACAGTTATCCGTTCACCACACAAGCACAAAGATAGTCGTGAACAATTTGAATCTAGAACTCACCAAAGAATGATTGATATTTATCCAACCTCTTCAAAAGCAATAGATTCATTTGAAAAATTAGATTTACCAGCTGGTGTTGATATCAACATCAAATTATAATCAAACTAAAAGGAAGGAGAAGTAAATGAAAAAAGCAATAATTGGTAAAAAACTTGGAATGACTCAAATCTTCACTACCGATGGTTTGGTTGTTCCGGTTACGGTTGTTGAAGCTGGCCCATGTCCAGTCGTTCAAAAGAAAACCGAAGAAAAAGAAGGCTACAATAGTGTGGTTGTTGCTTTCGAAGAACAAAAAGAGAGCCGTATAAACAAGGCTCAATTAGGAGCATTTAAAAAAGCAAATGTTTCTGCACACAGAATTTTAAGAGAACTTAAACTTGATAATGCCAGAGAGTTTGAGATTGGAAAACCTATCACATGCGATATTTTTGAAGAAGGAGACAAGGTTGACGTGACTGGTCTTACTCGTGGTAGAGGATTTACTGGTGTAATTCAAAGATGGAATCAACACAGACTACGTATGACCCACGGTGTATCACTTGTTCATAGAGAAGTTGGTTCAATGGGTGCAAACTCAACACCATCAAGAGTATTCAAAAACAAGCATATGCCAGGTCGTTATGGCCATGAGCAAGTAACAATTCAAAATCTAGAAATTGTTAAAGTCGATACTGCTCGAAACATTCTTTTAATTAAAGGTTGCCTTCCAGGTCCAAGAGGAACTATCGTAACCGTAAAAGAATCGGTTAAAGCCTAAGTTAAAGAGGTGTAGTAGATGAAAGCAAAAGTTTATAACATGCAAAATGAAGAGGTTAAGCAAATAACCTTGGCAGACGAAGTGTTCGCTGTACCTTATAACGAGGCGCTTATCCACGAAGTAATCGTTGCTCAGGATGCAAACCTTAGACAAGGAACAAAAAGCGCACTTACTCGTAGTGAAGTAAGAGGTCATGCAAAAAAACCTTGGAAGCAAAAACATACCGGTCATGCAAGACAGGGTTCAACCAAGGGTCCACAATTTGTTGGCGGTGGTGTAGTATTTGCTCCAAAACCAAGAGATTTCTCTAAAAAGGTTAATAAGTTTGCAAGACGTGGCGCGTTTGTATCCGCTCTTAGCCAAAAATTAGCTCAAAAAGAAATAACCATATTAGATGAGTTTAAACTAGAAAATGTAAAAACAAAAGAAGTTCAAAATTTCTTAGATACATTTAAGTTTGATAAAACTGTATGCTTGGTTCTTGCAAATAAGGACGAATCAGCACTTAGAGCTTCAAACAACATTGAAAAAATGAGTGTGACAACTGCAAGTCTTTTAAATGTAAGCGATATTGTTAAAAACAAACAAGTTGTTTTAACTTTGGACGCTGTAAAATCTATCGAGGAGGCTTACAAAGAATAATGAAAGCACATGACATAATAATAAAACCTATTTTAACTGAAAAAAGTTATAAAGGAATTGCAAACAAGGTTTATACCTTTAAAGTTGCAAAAGATGCAAATAAAGTAGAAATAAGAAAAGCCGTAGAAGAAATCTTTGGTGTTAATGTTGAAAAAGTAAACACAATCAACGTTAAAGGAAAAGAAAAAGCACAAAACACAAAACAAGGAAGAACGGTTGGCAAAACAAGTGATTACAAAAAAGCAATAGTAACACTTACAAAAGAAAGCAAAACAATCGCATTCTTTGATAGCTTAAAGTAAAAGGAGTAATTAGTTATGGTAAGAAATAGAAAACCTACATCTGCCGGTTCAAGAGCATATTCTAGTGCGTCTTTCGAAGAAGTGACTAAATCTACTCCCGAAAAATCACTTATAGTATCTCTAAAAAAGAATGCTGGTAGAAATTTCCAAGGAAAAATCACCACAAGACATAAAGGTGGCGGAAACAGAAGGAAATATAGAATTATAGATTTTAAAAGAAATAAAGATGGTATACCTGCAAAAGTTGCAAGCATCGAGTACGACCCAAATAGGTCAGCATACATTGCATTACTTAACTACCTAGACGGCGAAAAGAGATATATCTTGGCACCTCTTGGTTTAAATGTTGGTGATACAGTTATGAGTGGAAATGATGCCGAGATTAAAGTTGGTAATACACTTCCATTAGAGATGATTCCAGTTGGTACTGTTGTTCATAATGTTGAATTAGACATGGGCAAAGGTGGAAAGATTGGAAGATCTGCTGGTATGGAAATAAGCCTTATGGCAAAAGAGGGCAAATATGCAACTCTAAGACTTCCAAGTGGAGAAATGAGAAAAGTGCTTCTTGGTTGTAGAGCAACCATCGGTACAGTTGGTAATACAGACCACGAACTTGTATCGCTTGGAAAAGCAGGAAGAAAACGTCACATGGGCGTAAGACCAAGTGTTCGTGGTGTTGTAATGAATCCTAACGATCACCCACACGGCGGTGGTGAGGGTAAGTCGCCAGTTGGTATGGCTTCACCAGTCACACCTTGGGGCAAACCTGCTCTTGGCTTAAAGACAAGAAAGAAAAATAAAGCATCTAACAAGTTAATTGTTAAGAGGGCTAAATAAGGAGAACGGTGAGTTATGAGTAGAAGTTTAAAGAAAAAACCATATGTATTTCCAAAACTCTTAAAAAGAGTAGAAGAGATGAACCAGACCGGTAATAAAAAACCTATCAAAACTTGGTCTCGTTCTTCTGTAATATATCCTGAATTTGTTGGATTTACTTTTGCTGTTCACAACGGCAAAAAGCACATTCCAGTTTATTGTACATCAGAAATGGTTGGACATAAACTTGGTGAATTCGCTCCAACAAGAACCTTTAAGGGTCATGCAGGTCAAAAGTCGACAACAACAACTAAGGCTGCAAAGTAAGGGGTGACGTATGGCAAAAAGAATTAGAGAAAAAGCAATAAAAAGAGCAGAAAATGCTGATGCAAGAGCTTATGCTATTGTTAAATATGTTAGAATGAGCCCATCAAAAGTTAGGATAACTCTAGATACAATCAGAGGTAAAAAAGTAGATGAGGCAATAGCAATCCTTTCTAACCAAACAACAGCGGCTGCTGAGGTTTGCTTAAAATTGGTAAAAAGTGCCGTAGCAAACGCAGAAAACAATAAAGGATTATCAAGAGATGAACTTATTGTTGATGAATGCTATGTTTGCCCAGGTCCAACATTAAAGCGCTTGGACATTAGAGCAAGAGGCAGAGCTAATAGATTACTAAAAAGAACTTGTCACATAACAGTTTATGTTGACACAGTTAAGGCGTAAGGAGGCAAAGTATGGGACAAAAAGTTAGTCCAATTGGAATGAGAATTGGTATAAATAAACCTTGGGATTCTACTTGGTTTGCTAGCAAAGAAGACTTTGCTAAATTCCTTAAAGAAGATAATGATATTAGAACCTTTTTTAATAAAAAGTATTCTCAGGGAGCTATTTCTAAGGTTGTAATAGAAAGAACAAAAGAAAGATTAGTAGTTAATGTTTACACTGGTCGTCCAGCCGTTTTAATCGGCGTTAAGGGTGCAAATGTTGAAACAATCAAAAAGCAATTAGCAAAGATTGTTGGACCAACTAAAAACTTGGTTGTAAACATTAAAGAAGTTAAAAAAGTAGACCTAGACGCACAATTAGTTGCAGAGAGCGTAGCACAGCAACTAGAAAAGCGTGTGACATTCCGTAGAGCATTAAAGCAAGCAATCCAAAAGGTTATGCGTGCTGGTGCAAAGGGATGTAAAGTACAGGTAAGCGGGGTTGTTGATGGTGCAAACACCATTGCAAGAACCGAAAAATACATGGAAGGTTCACTTCCACTTCAAACAATAAGAGCCGATATTGACTATGGTACAACGGCAGCATACACAAACTACGGTAAGCTTGGTGTAAAATGCTGGATATACAAAGGCGATATATTAGGCAAAGCAGAACAGACAAAGGAGGAAAAGCCAGATGTTAATGCCTAAAAGAGTAAAAAGAAGACGTGTACAACGTGGTCGTATGAAAGGCATTGCAACTAGAGGAAACAAAATCGCTTATGGCGAATTTGGTCTTGTGGCATTAGAGCCTTGTCAAATTAAATCAAATCAAATAGAAGCAGCCCGTGTTGCACTTACAAGATACATTAAACGTGGCGGTCAAGTTTGGATAGATATATTCCCAGACACACCAGTCACTAAAAAACCAGCCGAAACTCGTATGGGTTCAGGTAAAGGTTCTCCAGAATTCTGGGTAGCAAAAGTTAAACCAGGCAGAGTATTATTTGAAATAGCAGGCGTTTCTGAGGAAATTGCTCGTGAATCACTTAGACTTGCTGGTCATAAACTTCCTTGCAAAGTAAAATTTGTTAAAAAGGCAGATTTAGAGGGAGGTGCTGAATAATGAAAGTAGCAGAAATCAGATCACTTAGTGATGAAGAATTAAATGCAAAGCTAAAAGAGTTAAAATCAGAATTATTCAACCTTCGCTTTGCACAAGCAACTGGTAGTTTAACAAACCCAATGCAACTTCATAACATTAAAAAAGATATTGCAAAAATAAACACAATATTAAGAGAAAGGAGGGTGTAATATATGGAAAACTTAGAAAGAAACAACCGCCCAACAAGACAAGGTATTGTTATTGGTGCAGGAAAAATGAACAAGACTGTTGTTGTAGCAATAGTTGAAAATGTAAAACACCCATTGTACAAAAAAGTCGTAAAAAGAACAACAAAGTTTAAGGCACACGATGAGGAAAATGTTTGTGGACTTGGTGACACCGTAGAAATTATGGAAACTCGCCATATGTCTAAGGACAAATACTACAGAGTTGTCAGAGTTGTTGAGAAGGCTAAGTAGGAGGAATTATGGTACAACCACAAACTAGACTTAAAGTGGCTGACAACACCGGTGCAAAAGTTATTGGATGCATCAGAGTGCTTGGTGGCTCATTTAGAAGAAGTGGTAATATCGGTGATGTTATTATCGCATCTGTAAAATCTGCTATCCCTGGTGGTAGTGTTAAAAAAGGTGATGTTGTTAAAGCTGTTATAGTTAGAACTGCAAAAGGCCTTCAAAGACCAGATGGTTCTTGTATTAGATTTGACGACAATGCCGCAGTAATCATTGATGAACAAGGTCAACCAAAAGGTACTCGTATCTTTGGACCTATCGCTAGAGAACTTCGTGATAAGGGCTATATGAAGATTATTTCACTTGCCCCAGAAGTTATATAATAAAGGAGAATTAAAATGACAAAATCATTTGTAAAAAAAGGTGACAAAGTTTTAGTAGTCACCGGAAAAGATAAAGGCAAAATTGCTGATGTTGTTGAAGTTTCTTCTAAATCTGGCAAGGTTTTGGTTGATGGCGTAAATGTTGTCACAAAACATCAAAAACCAAAGTCTCAGCAAGACAAGGGTGGAATAATTAAAAAATCTGCCCCTATTGAGGCTTCAAATGTTATGGTGGTTTGCCCTGTTTGCGGAAAAGCAACAAGGGTTGCACATAAAGAGTTAAATGGAAAAAATGTACGTATCTGCAAAAAGTGTGGAGCAACACTAGATAAAGAATACGTAAAAGAAGCCAAAAAAGAAGCAAAAAAGGCTACAAAAGCAACAAAAGCCAAAAAAGAAGATAAAGGAGAATAGGAACAATGGAAAAAGCAAGATTAAGTGTTATGTATAAAGAAACTGTTGTTCCAGCTCTAAAACAACAATTTAATTATTCAAACATTAACGAAGTTCCAAAATTGGAAAAAATCGTTTTAAACATGGGTCTTGGCGAAGTTAAAGATAATTCAAAATCATTTAACATTGCCCTAGACGAACTTACAGCAATCGCTGGACAAAAAGCAGTTCCAACAACTTCAAAAAAAGCAATATCTAACTTTAAAGTTAGACAAGGCATGAAGATTGGTGCAAAAGTCACACTTAGAGGAAACAGAATGTACGAATTCTTAGATAGACTTATCTCTATCGCACTTCCAAGAGTTCGTGACTTTAAAGGTGTAAATCCAAAAGCTTTTGATGGCAAAGGAAATTACGCTTTGGGAATTAAAGAGCAACTAATTTTCCCAGAAATCTCTTATGATAAAATAGATAGAATAAGAGGTTTGGATGTAGTATTCGTTACAAGTGCAAAGTCGGACGAAGAAGCAAAAGCGCTACTTGGCGCATTAGGAATTCCTTTTAGGAAATAAGGTGGATTAAATGGCAAAGACAGCTTTAAAAGAAAAACAAAAAAGAAAACAAAAATTTTCAACGAGAGAATATACTCGTTGCTCGCTTTGTGGTCGTCCACATGCAGTTCTTAAAAAATACGGAATATGCAGAATTTGTTTTAGAGAATTAGCATCTAAGGGTGAAATCCCAGGTGTTAAAAAATCTAGTTGGTAGGAGGAAATATGATATTTACAGATCCAATTGCAGATATGCTTACTCGTATTCGTAACGGACTTACTGCACACCTTGCGAGTGTTAGTGTTCCTGCTTCAAAGGAAAAACTTGCAATAGCTGAAATTCTTTTAAAAGAAGGCTACATTGCAAATTGTGACCAAGTTGAAGAAAACGGTCATAAAAATTTGTTAATCACATTAAAATATGATGCAAATGGCGAAAGCATTATTCAAGGCATCAAAAGAATATCTAAACCAGGACTTAGAGTTTATGCTCAAAAAGATAAACTTCCACAAGTTATTTCTGGTCTTGGTATTGCCATTGTATCTACAAACAAAGGAATATTGACAGACAAACAGGCTAGAGCTGCTGGTGTTGGTGGCGAAGTCTTGGCGTTTGTTTGGTAGTAGGAGGTAATTTATGTCAAGAATAGGTAGAAAAGAAATTATCGTTCCAGCTGGCGTAAATGTATCTTTAGAAGGCAACGTTGTCACAGTTAAAGGACCAAACGGTACTTTAACCCAAGAAGTTGATAAAATTATCACAGTAAACATTGCCGATGGAAAAATTTCACTTACCAGAGCAAACGATGAAAACAAAGTTAAAGCAAAACACGGTCTTTATAGAGCACTTATTGCAAACATGGTTAAAGGTGTAACAGAAGGTTTTTCAAAGACACTTGTTATTGCCGGTGTAGGTTATAAGGCCAGTGTAAAAGGAGATACTCTTGTATTAAACCTTGGTTATTCTCATGAAAATGAAGTAAAAATCGAAAAAGGCTTAAAAGTTGAGTGTCCATCACAAACCGAAATAAAAATTAGCGGTGCAAACAAAGAACAGGTTGGACAATTCGCATCTAATATTAGAGATTTAAGAAGAGTTGAACCATATCATGGCTATGGTGTACATTATAGCGATGAAGTAGTAATAAGAAAAGTCGGGAAAACAGCAGGCAAAGGCAAAAAATAGGAGATTGTTAAATGTTTATAAAGAGAGATAGAAATATAGACAGAGTTAAAAGACATAACAGAGTTAGAAAAAACCTTTCTGGCACTTCAGAGTGTCCAAGACTATGTGTTTATAGAAGTAATGCAAGCATTTATGCTCAAGTAATTGATGATACAAAAGGCTTTACACTTGCAGCAGCATCTTCTGTTGATAAAGACTTAGACTTAAATGGAAAAACAAAAACCGAACAAGCAAAACTTGTAGGAGAAAAAGTCGGCAAAATCGCAGTAGAAAAGGGTATTAAAACTGTTGTATTTGACAGAGGTGGATACCTTTACACTGGACGTGTAGCAGCACTTGCAGACGGTGCTAGAAGCGCTGGCTTAGAGTTTTAGGAGGAATCATGGCAGAATTTGAAAAAGGTAGAAAACCAAGAGAAAGAGAAGACAGAAAACCTGTTGATGATGGCTTTGACAAGGTTTTGGTTGCCGTTAGACGTGTGACCAAAGTTGTTAAAGGTGGTCGTACAATGAGGTTTAGTGCCATGGTTGTTGTTGGCGACAGAAAAGGTAGCGTTGGAATAGGAACAGGTAAGGCTGGCGAAGTTCCATCAGCAATCGATAAGGCAACTGCCGCAGCAAAGAAAAACATGCACAAAATTGCAACATATGAAACAACAATACCTCACGAAACTATCGGTAAATTTGGTGCATCTAATGTACATTTAATCCCAGCAAAAACCGGTACCGGTGTTATCGCTGGTGGTGCAGCACGTTCAATTATAGAACTTGCGGGTATTAAAGATATTGTGACCAAACGTCATGGATCTTCAAACAAAATCAACCTTGTTAGGGCAACGCTTAACGGACTTATGTCTCTTAAAACAAAAGAAGAGATTGCTGCTCGCCGTGGCCTTAATGTAGAGGATATATAGGAGGTATTTATGGCAAAGGAAAAACAATTAAAAGTGACTTATGTTAGAAGTAAAATAGGTTATAATAAAAATCAAGCCAAAATACTTGAAGCGTTAGGTTTCACAAAACTAAATCAAACAAAGGTATTCCCAGACAATGCGTCTATTCGTGGTTCACTATACCACTTAAGACACCTTGTTGTTGTGGAAGAAATATAGGAGGAAAAAATGGATATTCAAACTCTTTCTCCAGCAAAAAACTCTAACCGTAAATCTTTTAGAATCGGTAGAGGAATTGGAAGTGGACTTGGTAAAACAAGTGGTAAGGGCCACAAGGGTCAAAATGCAAGATCTGGTGGTGGTGTTCGCCCAGGATTTGAGGGTGGTCAACTTCCTTTAATTCGTAAAATCCCAATCCGTGGATTTAACAACTACGAATTTAAAAAATTCTATTCAACAGTTAATGTTGGCGACTTAGAAGTATTTGATGCTAACACAGAAATTACTGCAGAACTTTTGTATGAGCGTAGAATTATAGGTAAAATCTTACCATATGGTCTTAAAGTTCTTGGTGATGGTGAACTAACCAAACCACTTACTGTTAAGGCAGCAAAATTCACAAAAACAGCTCAAGAAAAGATTGAAAAAGTCGGCGGTAAAACAGAGGTTATTTAATGTAGTAGAAAGTATTGCAAAACATAATGTTTTTTTGCAGTATTTTCTCTAATTATTAACACTTTTGTTTTAAGTGCAATCAAAATTGGTTGCATTACAAGCAAATTGATTTGCTTGTAAATTATCTATCAAAGGATATTTTATAATGTTTAAAACAATAATTGACGCTTTTAAAATAAAAGAAGTAAGACGAAAAATACTAATTGTAATATTTCTTTTGTTTTTGTACCGTTTAGGCTGTTGGTTGCCAATACCAGGAATACAAAAGGCTGTGTTCCAAGAGGCAACTGCCGATAAAAATGGGTTTTTAGGATTACTTAGTACCCTTAGCGGTGGCGCATTGTCTAATGCGTCAATTTTGGCACTTGGTGTATCTCCATACATCAATGCATCCATCATTATTCAACTTCTTCAGGTTGCATTTCCAAAACTTGACGAAATAGCAAAATC
This sequence comes from Clostridia bacterium, assembly GCA_017650795.1. GTDB lineage: Bacteria > Bacillota > Clostridia > Christensenellales > UBA1242 > HGM11367. Next base: position 11,518 of record JAGCEE010000046.1, read on the forward strand.
TGGTGAAGATGGAAGAAAAAGAATAAATTTATATACAAGAATAGCAGCATTCATTTTAGCACTTGCTCAGGCAATAGGCATAACTGCTTCGCTTGGTTCTAGTGAGTTGTTTGATGCAAATATATGGGGTGGTGCTTCGGGTGGCATTGCCGGAATATTTATTGTGTGTGTGCTTATTGCTGGTGCAATGTTTACCGTTTGGCTTGGTGAAAGAATAACAGAGACGGGTATTGGAAATGGTTTGTCGCTTCTAATATTTGTTGGTATTTTGTCTTCTGCTGGTGCGGCAATTTTGGAGGCAATAACCAGTATAGCTGGCGGTGGAGCAGATGCGATTGACAACCTATGGAATCTTATTATATTCCTTATTGCCGTTGTGCTTGTGTTTGCATTTATTATATTTATTGATGGTGCCGAAAGAAGGATTCCTGTCCAATATGCTAAACAAGTAAAAGGTAGAAAAACCTACGGTGGACAAAGCAATTTTATACCAGTTAGAGTTAATGGTTCTGGTGTTATACCAATCATATTTGCGAGCGCAATACTATCATTCCCATATATGTTAATCCAACTTATTAGTGGCGATGATGCCGCAAAATCATATAATAGCGTTATGGGTTCTGGCACATGGTTATACATTGTTTTAACCGCGGTTTTAATTTTGTTCTTTAGTTATTTTTATGCAAGAATAAACTTTAATCCGGAAGATATAAGCAAAAACATTCAACAAGGTGGCGGTTTTATAAATGGTGTTAGACCAGGTAAAGAAACTAAAGACTTTTTAACCAAAGTATCAAATAGAATTACATTATTTGGAGCAATATTCTTAGCATTCATTGCACTTGTTCCATCGGTAGTGTTTGCTTTGGTCGGTGGTGATTTAACAGGTCTTACTGGTGCGTTTAGTGCCACGGGTATGATGATTGTTGTATCTGTTGCTCTAGAATTTGAAAAACAATTAGAATCTCAACTAGTGACTAGAAATTATAAAGGATTTTTAAATTAAATCACATAAATGGTGCGGGCGAGCGTAGCCTTGCACCGTTTGTTGTGAAATAAGGAGTAAAATGAATATAGTATTACTTGGAGCCGCAGGCTCAGGAAAAGGAACAATATCTGATTTTTTAAAATCAGAATATGGTTTAAAGCATATTTCTACTGGCGAGATATTAAGAAATAATATAAAAATGAAAACACCTCTTGGTGAACTTGCTGCTAGATATATAAATGATGGAAACCTAGTTCCAGATGAAGTTGTAATAAATATGATAAAAGAAATTGTTAGTGGCAACAACAGTGGTTATATTTTTGATGGTTTTCCAAGAAATCTAAACCAAGCACAAAAACTAGATGAAATATGCAAAGTTGATTTAGTATTGTCGGTTGAAGTTCAAAGAGATATAATTTTAAAAAGGTTATCAAACAGGCGCATATGCCCAAAATGCAACTTAACAATTAGTATAGATGATGCTCCTAATGGTTTATGTCCAAAATGTAATTCACAGTTAATAACAAGAGATGATGATAAACCAGAATCTATTAAAAAAAGATTAGAAATATACGAAGCGGGGGCAAATATTTTAAAAGATTATTACAAAAATAAACTATTTGTAATTGACAACTCAGGCGATCTTAAAACCACAATGAATTCAGTAAAAAATGTGGTGGGTGGAAAGAAAACATATGATATGTAAAACACAGCAAGACTATGACGGAATGAGGCTTGCAGGAAAGATTACGGGCGAGGCTTTAAAATATGCAAAATCTTTAATTCGTCCAAATATTTCCACGCTAGAACTTGACAAAATGATAGAAAAGTTTATAATAGACAAAGGTGCAATTCCGTCATTTAAAGGGTATGATGGCTTTCCGGCATCAATTTGTGCTTCTGTAAACGAAATGGTTGTTCATGGAATACCATCAAATGACATCATTTTAAAGGAAGGCGATATTGTTAGTATTGACCTTGGAGTTATAATAAATGGCTACAATGGAGATGCTGCAAGAACATTTGCAGTTGGCAAGATTGATTCCGAAAAAGCAAGACTTATCGAGGTGACCAAAGATTGTTTCTTTAAAGGAATAAACAAATTGTCTGTTGGCGCAAAATTAGGTGAGTTATCTCATGCAATTCAGTGTCATGCAGAATTAAATGGATATTCTGTTGTAAGAGAATTAGTTGGTCATGGTATTGGCCACGACATGCACGAATCACCCGAAGTTCCAAATTATGGAAATCCTACAAGTGGGATAAGGGTAAAAGATGGTATGTGTCTTGCAGTCGAGCCAATGATAAATATGGGCAGTCGTTATGTTGCTTTAAAGGACGATAGTTGGGGAGTATATGCAATCGACCACAAGCCATCTGCACACTACGAAAACACTGTTATAGTCACATCAAAGGGTGTTGAAATTACAACAATGTACGAGGGCGAGAATGAAGATAGGTGACATTGTTGTTTCAATCGCAGGTCATGATATGGGCGAGTGGTATGTTGTAGAAAGCACTCTTGGCGATTATGTGTTTTTGGTAGATGGAAAGTATAGACTACTAGAAAACCCAAAACAAAAAAAAATAAAGCATGTATTAAAAACAAATTTTCATGCAAAAGAAATTGCATCAAAATTAGCATCTAGACAAAAGATTTACGATGCCGAAGTTCGAAAAACTTTAAATTTTTTCAAAAACAAACTAGAGGAGAATGTATGTCAAAAGAAGATGTAATTGAATTTGAAGGAGTGGTAGAAGAAGTTTTACCAAACACCGCATTTTTAGTAAGGCTTAGCAATGGACACACAATAACCGCATATCTTTCTGGAAAACTTAGAATTAACTACATTAAAATTTTAGAAGGCGATAAGGTTAAAATAGAAATGAGTCCATACGATTTGACAAAAGGACGCATAACTTGGCGTGCTAAAAATTAGTTTTGTTTAATACTTGAAAAAAAAGGAGAAATTTATGAAAGTAAGACCATCTGTAAAACCAATGTGTGATAAGTGCAAAGTTATCAAAAGAAATGGTAAAGTAATGGTAATATGCTCAAAGGATAAATCCCACAAACAAACACAAGGCTAAAAGTTTGTTGTTTGAGTTGTGCGGCATTTGGCATATAGAGAATAATAAAAATTATATAAATTTGAAAATAACGCCATGGCGAGCGGCTGGTGCTTAATTGCACTTTCGCTAGGCGAGTATATATACATCACAAAAAAAATATTTGGAGGAATAAAAAAATATGGCAAGAATCGCCGGTGTAGACTTACCACGAGAAAAAAGAGTGGAAATCGGTTTAACCTATATTTATGGTATTGGTAGAGAAACTGCAAACAAAATATTAGCAGAAACCGGAATCAATCCAGACACTCGTGTTAAAGATCTTGATGAAAACGATATAGCAAAACTTAGAACATATATCGATCACAATGTAATGGTAGAGGGTGACCTTAGAAAAGAGGTTTCACTTAACATTAAAAGATTAACAGAAATTGGCTCTTATAGAGGTCTTCGTCATCGTAAGAACCTTCCAGTAAGAGGACAAAACACAAGAAATAATTGCAGAACAAGAAAAGGCAAGAAAAAAGTCGTAAGCGGAAGCTCAAAGAAAGGTAAAGCATAAGGAGTAAACTAAAATGGCTGATGTTAAAAAGACAAAAAAGAAAAGAGTATCAAGAAATATTGATAAAGGACAAGTTCATATCAAAAGTTCTTTTAACAATACTTTAGTCACATTTACCGATATGCAAGGAAATGCAATTTCTTGGGCATCTTCTGGTAAATTTGGTTTAAGAGGCTCTAAAAAGAGTACACCATTCGCAGCTCAACAATCAGTTGAGGATGCAGCAAAAGTCGCTTTGGAAAACGGTATTAGATCTGTTGAAGTATATGTAAAAGGCCCAGGCAATGGTCGTGAGGCTGCAATACGTTCACTTCAAACAATGGGAATAGCTGTCACATTAATTAAAGATGTTTCTCCTATTGCTCACAACGGTTGCCGTCCACCTAAGATTAGAAGAGTTTAATTGGAGGAAATTAAGATATGGCAAGACGTATTTGTGCAGATTGTAGAGAATGTCGCAGAGAGGGATGTAAATTATTCCTTAAAGGCGAAAGATGTACTACTAAAAAATGTGCCATAGAAAGAAGACCTGTTGCTCCTGGACAACACGGAACAGGAAGAAAAAAGGTTACTGAATATGGTTCACAATTAAGAGAAAAACAAAAAGTTAGAAAGTATTATGGAATATTAGAAAAACAATTCCACAAATACTACGACGAAGCAGAAAGAATGAAGGGTGTCACTGGTGAAAACATGTTATCCCTTATCGAAAGAAGACTTGACAATGTTGTTTACAGAATGGGCATTGGTGCTTCCAGAAAAGAATGTAGACAAATTGTTAACCATCGTCAAATAACTGTTAATGGAAAAACTGTTAATATTCCATCTTATCAAGTAAAAGTTGGAGATGAAATAGCAGTTAAGGAAAACAAGAGAGAACTTGAAATGTTTAAAGCATTAAAGGGAATGAAAATGGTTATGCCAAAATGGCTAGAATTTAATGCCGAAACACTTACAGGAAAAGTATTAGCACTTCCAACCAGAGAAGATATTGACCTAGATATTAAAGAACATCTCATTATTGAGTTGTATTCAAGATAGTATTAGGAGGAATTTAGTTATGATGGAAATGGAAAAGCCAAGAATTACATGTGAAGAAACCGAGGGTGGATACTACGCAAGATTTATTGTAGAACCACTAGAAAGAGGTTATGGAATAACACTTGGAAACTGTATGAGAAGAACACTTCTTTCTTCTCTTCCTGGTGCAGCACCAATAGCAGTAAGAATTAATGGTGTTATGCACGAATTTTCTACTACGGTAGGCGTGACAGAAGATGTTGTTGATATCATTTTAAATCTTAAATATTTGGCTGTTAAAACATACAACACAGATAAAGATTTTACTACATCACTTTTCTTAAAAAAGAAAGGTGCTGGTGAGGTTAAAGCATCAGATTTTGCTCCTAATAGCGATGTAGAAATACTAAATCCAGACCTTCATATTTGCACCTGTGATGATGATGCAAATTTAGAGATGGAAGTTTTAATTGGTCGTGGCAGAGGATATGTTCCAAATAGCCTTAACAAAGAAAGAGTGCCAGCAGCAGACTTTATTGCAATGGATAGTTTATATTCTCCTGTTAAAAAAGTTAATTATGCGGTAGAAAGCACCCGTGTTGGTCAAAGTATTGATTACGACAAACTAACACTAGAAGTTGAAACAAACGGAACAATCACAGCCAGAGAAATTATTGCTCTTGCAGGAAAGATTATTAACGAACATGTTAATTTGTTTATAGAGTTATGCGAAAACATGAACGATATGCAAATTATGGTTTCAAAAGAAGAGGACGAACAAGTTAAAGTCCTAGAAATGCCTATTGAGGAAATGGATTTATCTGTTAGGTCTTATAACTGCCTAAAAAGAGCAAATATCAACACTGTTGATGACCTTATTAAAAAGTCAAAAAATGATATGTTAAAGGTTAGAAACCTTGGACTAAAATCTATTGAAGAAGTTGTCGCTAAACTAGAAACCTATGGTTTAAGTTTGCGTGACGAAGAAGAATAAAAGGAGAAAACAATGGCTAACGACAAATTAGGTAGACCAAGTAAAGAAAGATTGGCAGTATTAAGAAATCAAGTTAGTTACCTTCTTTGGTATGGCAAATTAGAGACAACCGTGGCAAAGGCTAAGGCAGTTGCTTCTAAGACAGAAAAGTTATTAACTCTTGCAATCAACACTTATCAAGACAATGTCACTGTTAAAAAGACGGTTGCCGTTGATGGTAAAAAGGTAGAAAAAGAAGTTGTTAATGACGGAGTTAAAAAACTAAACGCAAGAAGAAAACTTATGGCATTCTTATATGACTTTGATGAACAAAGAGAGCCAAAAGAGAGTTTAGCTAACTTTAAAGCAAGAACAGATGGCGTAAATCATCCACTCATTGAAAAGGTATTCAATGTTTATGCTCCAAAATATGCAGAACGTGCAAAAGAAGTTGGAAACTTTGGTGGATATACAAGAGTTATTAAAACCAAAGCAAGACGTGGAGATGCAGCCGAACTTGCAATCGTAGAATTGATTTAATAAAAAATATAATAAAAAACCGGAAAGTAAGCCCGGTTTTTTTATTTGGGTATGCAATAATAACAGGAGCAAATACTAGTGTTTTCTTTTACAATAAAAAATACTTTTATTTGCTAAAAATATTATATTTAGTTATAATAATTTAAAAGGATTAAATAACATGAATAAAATAGTAATTGTTGGTTGTGGTAATGTTGGTATGGCTTATGCTTATAGTTTGGTAGTAAGTGGGGCTGCCGTTGATGAGTTGGTTTTGATAGATATAAACAAACAAAAAGCAGAGGGCGAAGTTTTAGACCTATATCATGCTTTAACCTATGCACCAAAAACGATGAAAATAAAATGCGGTGAGTATAGCAATTGCAAAGGTGCCGATATTGTTTGCATTTGCGCTGGTGTTGGACAAAAGGTTGGCGAAACAAGGCGTGATTTGCTTTCTAGAAATGTTAATGTGTTTAAAAGTATAATAACCGAAATAAACAAAACAAAATTTGCAGGTGTTTATTTAATTGCAACAAATCCACTAGATGTTTTAACTTATGCCACAATGAAACTGTCTGGATTTAAGCCAAGCAAGGTTTTAGGAACAGGCACCACACTAGACACAGCAAGACTAAAATATCACATTGGCAAAAAATTAAAAGTTAGCCCAAAAGAAATTCATGCTTATGTTTTGGGTGAGCATGGCGATAGTGAGTTTGTTGCATGGGGAAATGCTACATTTGGTGGCAACCTTTGTGCTGATTATTTTTCAAAAAAAGAAATGGAAATAATATCAAATGATGTTAGAACAAGTGCATACGACATAATAAATAAAAAAGGCAACACGAGTTATGGAATTGGTATGTGCCTTTTAAAGATAACCAATGCAATTATTCATAATCAAAAGACAGTTCTTACGGTTTCTAGCTATGATGCAAAAAACGATTGCTATTTTTCCAAACCTGTTATTGTTGGAAAATCTGGTGTTGTAAAAGAACTTTATATAAAATTAAACGATTCCGAATCAAAAAAATTAGAAAATTCGATAAATAGCATAAAAAATGATATAAAAAATGTAGGATTAAATAATTGTTAATAATTTTTTAAATTATAAAAATAATTAAATATACTTATATTTTTAGAGATGATTAGATTATTATTAAGATATATTTTTATAATTATTAAATAATATTTTGATTTTTTTTAAAATTATT
>JAGCEE010000047.1 GCA_017650795.1 Clostridia bacterium
CGCCAGCAAAATATAAACCATCAACAAATTTACTCTCCATAGTTTTGGGGTTAATCTCTTTTACATCCACACCACCACTGGTTATAATACCATAATCAAGTTTGTCTAATCCAGCATAACTCAACTCAAAACATTTCAATAAATTGGCTATATTTTTAATATCATTTGCATTTAAAGTCCTAACTTTTCTTTGAGCATCAATACTTAGTTTATTTAAGAATATATAAACCAAAGATTTTGGTAAAAGTCCCTGCAATAAGGACGATATTTGTTTATCTTTTAGTAAACTAACATCACGAATTATTCTTTCTATTAGTTTATCTATGCCTAATGCTGGTTTAAAATCAATAAAAAGCTTTATATTTTCTTTTTTTGTTATATATGAACTCATGCTAAGTGCTATTGGCCCACTAATACCATTTGAGGTAAAAAGCATTTCACCAAAAAGGCTTTTATACGCTTTTCCATTTACACTTGCACTAAGTAATACATTTTTTAAACTTAATCCCTCTATTTGATTTATATATTCATCTTTTAAAACTATCGGTACAAGAGCGGGTGTTATTGGAACAACCTCATGCCCAAACTTTTTAGCAAATAAATAACCATCACCAGTTGAACCTGTTGCAGAGTATGTTTTACCACCAGTACAAATTATTGTGGCATCATAAAATTTATACATACCAGATGTTGTAGATATTTCAAATAATTCATCTTGTTTCTTAATATCTAAAACCGTTGTATTTAAATGTACATTAACACCATTTTTTTCTATAAATCTTTTTAATGCCGAAATAATATCACTAGACTTATCACTTAATGGAAACACTCTATTTCCTCTTTCCACTTTAAGAGGAACTCCTAATTTTTCGAAAAAATTTATAGTATCATCGCTTGTAAAGCTATTTATTGAACTATATAAGAATTTTTGATTTGTAATTATATTTTCTAAAAACTCTTGCGAGGAACACGAGTTGGTGACATTGCATCTTCCTTTGCCAGTAATGTAGAGTTTTTTACCTAATTTTTCGTTAGATTCAAACAAATCAACACTCACTCCACATTCAGCAAGTTTTCCAGAGCACATCATGCCACTTGCTCCACCACCAATTACTGCAACCTTCATGATTTTACCTCAAAAATGCTTGCAAGTTCGATATTTGATAGTGGTTTGTATTTTCCCCGTTCTAATCCTCCAAGTTTTAATCCACCAATGGCAACTCTTTTAAGTAAAACAATGTTTTTGCCGATTGCCTCAAACATTCTTCTAATCTGTCTATTTTGACCTTCATCTATTATTACAGATAATCTACTAATCTTATCTTTAAATGATATTAACCTTACTTTTGCTTCCGGCATTCTAGCACCATTTTCTACTACGCCAGCACGAAGAACTGCGAGTTCACTTTCCTTGATTTCGCCCTCTATCGTCACAATGTATTCCTTGTTTATATGACAACTTGGATGAGTTATTTTATTTGCAAAATCGCCATCATTAGTAAGTATTATTAACCCCTCCGAATTATAATCAAGCCTACCAACCGAGAATAATCTTTTGTCGGTATTTATAAGGCTAAATATTGTTTTTCTGCCCTTTTCATCACTATTTGAGCATATGTATCCTTTTGGTTTATTTAATTTATAATAAACGTATTCACCTTGTGGTAAAACCCTTTTATTATCCAATTCAACAATATCTTTTTTGACATTAACATCAGTTGCAAGATTATAGCAGACTTTTCCCCCAACCTTTACTCTGCCAGCCGTAATATATTCTTCTACCTTTCTTCTAGATGCAACACCCGAAAGTGCCAAAAACTTATTAATTCTCATTATTACCAGTTAGATAGTATGTCTTTTATACTACTAATTACTCCTATTTTCTTTACACTACTAATAGTATATATTTTTTCTAAAAATAGCAAGTGATTATCTAAATATATCTCAACTTCTCCAACCGCATCATCTTCTTTTATTGGTGCATTTAAAACATTTGGTAAAACATAATTATATGTAATTCTATTTAACTCGTCTTCTGTTAATGGGTAGACAAATTTCCGCTTAGAACAAACCTTAACTTCATTTTCCCGTCCGTTTTCAACAGCTATGCTTCTAATAATACTGTATTCTGGCAAAAGTTCATATTGGTTATAGCTTAGATATGCAAGGTTTATTAACTCTTGGCTTTCTTCAAACATTGGCCCACAATTAAGGACAACACACACAGTTTTAAAACCATTAATATCGCAGGCAGAAACCAAGCATCTGCCAGCTTTTTTTGTGTATCCTGTTTTTACACCAATACAGCCATGCATTGTATTTAGCAATCTATTTTTGTTTTTTAAATACCTATAACCGCCCTCACTTGAACCCTTTATTCTTGTGACTTTTGTGGATACAATTTCACAAAATGTTTTATTCTGTAATGCCTTTGCGGTTATTTTCGCCATATCCAATGCAGTTGTATAATGGTTATCATCATCTAATCCGTGTGGATTAGTAAAATTTGAATTATATGCATTAACAGAAATTGCAACCTTTTTCATCATTTCACAAAACTTTGGTATATCGCCACCAACATGGTATGCAAGTGCAGTTGCCGCATCATTTCCAGAAGGCAACATCATGCCATACAAAAGCTCTCTTATTGTTAAGCACTCCCCTCGCTTTAAATAGATGCTTGTGCCAGTTATACCAACAGCCCTATCATCAATTTTGATTTCTTGGTCTATGTTATCGCAGTTCTCTAAAACGGTTATTGCAGTTATTATTTTTGTTGTCGAAGCCATTGGCAGTTTTTGATTTTCGTTTTTACTATTTAATACTCTGTTGCTACTAGCATCAATAACAACCATAGATTTGGCTGTACTTTGCACATCAGCATACGCAAATTTGTTTTTTTGAAACGATGACAAAAAAAACAATGTTGCAGAAATAATAATTAAAACAACACTTATATGTGTAAATAAACAAAGTCTACTTTTGATTATCATGCTTATCACCATTATTTGAATGATTTTCATCCGCTTTTATTTTTGATACTAGTTTATCTGCCAAGTTTAATAACGTTTGATATAACGATTTGTTTTCTACATCAACAAAACTAACATTACCAGCGTTTACGACAACAAAGCCAATAGGTGTGACACTCATACCACACCCACTTCCACCTGTCATTGGAAAATGATTTGCCACCCTACGATTAGATTTGTCCGAATACTCCCCGCCACCAGCGACAAAACCCACACTTGCCTTAGAAATCGGCACAATAACAGTATTTTCAGATATTTTTATTGGCTCGCCAACTATTGTATTTGTTTCAATTAAAACTTTTACTTTTTCTACTGATGTTTTTATTAAATCTTCTATACCTGAATTGTTGCTAAATTCTTTCATATTTTACCCTTCCTTTAAAATTGAATTAAATAATAATTATCTATTATAAAAACTCTCATATTTTTCACTTCGCCTTACAATTAAAAGCGACATTATAACCGAATATATTATGTCAAAAAGTGTTATAAAAGCTTGCGCATAAATAGCAAAAGCAAATTTGTTTTGATTGTATGCAACATTATTTACATGCTTGAATCTTGCCGATTTTTTTGTTTTTTTAATAACAGAAAAAGCAGATAAAATCACTATATTAAATAATCCTGCCACCATTGCAGAATTTTTTGCATCGCTTAAACCAATATTAGAAAAGACATTCATTTGTTTAATAACAATTTTTTGTTTTAGCTGAGGAAACAGTTGCTCAAAAAATCTAATTTTTCCCTTAGATAATTCGATTGGAATATCTTTTTCATTTTTTGATGTATAAAGAATAATCCCACCCTTACCAATTCTTATTTTAAACGACAAGGCTTTTACAAAAAAAATATATAGCGAAATTGCACCAACATTGTGTATGGCATCAAAAGAAACATGTTCTTTAATTAGTATTGGGGCAATTAAAATTATTAAAAAAAACACAACAACCATCAGCCATAAACTCTGCATAATGTTATTGTGTTATTATTTATAAAAAGTATTCAAATATTAAGTTAAAAAACAATTCTTGCGATATTAGTTTTCACGTTCCTTATCATTTTCTTTGCAAGCCCTATCATATTTATATAGCATATTGCCCGCCCTACATCTTGCATATTTTGCAAGGCTTAATGCTTTATCATTATCAAAAATATCTCCATCTTTTAGTGCTTGGCTTGCCGCATTTTCAAATTCTTCTTCTGCTTCTAAAAATGCATCTTTTGCACTCAAAAAATCTCCATTTGTATCTCTTAATTCTGCTGATTTTACGTATGCATTAGCCCTTATAATATAATCTTCATACAACCAAGAACTCATATGTACCTCCGTTTTTATAACCATCTAAATACTATCATAAGTACTGCTTTCTGTCAATAATAAAAAATTAACTTAGTTTAATGCGTTATAAAGTATTAAGTTGTCACTTATTCGCCAATATTATCGTTATTATTGTTTTCGACATCCTGCTCCATTTCTTGGTCTTGTCCATAATCTTGGTTATTAGTATTATTGTCGGCCTCAAATGTAATAATGTCTTCACCCCTTAAGAACTCTGGAACGATATCCTCATTAGATATTTCATGGTCACGATAAAGCGAATCTGTTTTTTGTTGAACTTCTATTTCTTCTCTTATTACTTTAACTCTTTCTAATAGTTCATCATAAGAAGGAAGCTCTTCTATGCTTTTTAAATTAAATTTTTTTAAGAACTCATCAGTTGTACCAAACAAAAATGGTTTGCCAACTGCATCCTTACGCCCAACAACTTCAATTAGTTTATTTTCTAGAAGCATAGATATTGCATAGTCAGACGATTTTGTATCTCTTATTTCTTCTATTTCTAGTTTGGTTATTGGTTGTTTATAAGAAATTATTGCAACCGTTTCTAGTGTTGATTTTGTTAATGCACGTTCTCTTATTGGGTTTAATATGCTTGATACTTCCTCAACATATTTTTGATTGGTACAAAGTTGGATTTTATCCTTATATTCAATAAGCATAATACCACCATCTTCGCCAAAATCCTCTTTGATTTCATCTATTACTTTTGCTAATTGCTTATCTGTTAGATTTAACTTTTCTTTAAACTCTGCCCTTTCCACTCCATCTCCGGAAACAAATAGTGTGGCTTTTATTATCTCTTTTACATTACTCATCTTTTATTTTTTCCTCATTTTCATAAATATCTATATCACCAAAAAGCTCAGATTGTTTTGCCTTTACAAACTGCATTTTTAAAAGTTCTAAAAGGGCTAAAAATATGTTAAGCATTTCACTTTTTGTGTGACTCTCATCAAATAGTTCGGTAAATTTGATATGCTTTTTTTCTTTTATTGTGCCTTTTATAGAAACAATTTTTTCTGCAACGGTAAATCTATCCTTTACAATCTTTTTAGGTTCAACATCTTCCTGCTTTCTTTCTACCTTGCATAATAGA
>JAGCEE010000048.1 GCA_017650795.1 Clostridia bacterium
AAAGAGATAATATATGACTAATTTCAATGAAGAATTTAAAAAAGTTTTTGGAAATAGTTGTCCTCCTCAAACAGATTGGACTCAACCAAGATTTTTTGACGCACTTAACAACGATTGCTATGGTTCAGAGGCAGCTTTAATGGCAAGCCTTACATCTGAAGCATATCGGTAAATATGGTTTTAGTACATATTATTTCGTAAAGGAACACGATACCAAGTTTGACCCATTGTACGGTGAAGACCAATTAGAAAATGTAAAAAGAAGATTCGCCCTACAAGTTTATACTGACAATGTTCCACAATTACAAAAGCAATATCAATTACAAGGAATGATTTATACTGAAACGGTAACAGTCCAATGTACAATTCAACATTTCTTGGAAGCAAGCAAGTACGATTGGAAAACTGAAAATCCAAATGCCTATGATTCAATAGTTCCTAAGATTGGTGATTTGATGTACTTTAAATATTCTGATTTATATTATGAAGTTATCAATGTAAAGGATTTTGCTGAAGGCACAACCTTTTTAAGCACACCAATAACATATCAGTTCATATTGAGGGTTTGGAGAAATTCACACGAAAATGTAGATGAACTAAATGTAAACGATGATAATATGGAACATATTAGAAGTTATGTAGAACTCGGTGAAACATTCAATGTGGATATGGATTTGGGTAAACACGAAAATCAAGTAGTTACCCCTGAACAAGAAAAAACTACAAGCAAAGTAGAAGCAAAAGGTGATATTCTTGCTATTAATGACAACTTAAAAGAAAAAGAACAACAGCAAGTAATATACGATGATAAATACGATGATGATACTAGGCGAGTAGACCCCTTTGACGGGTGGTAAATATAAATATATAACATTAACATTTTAATTTTGAGGTGATATTATGATAGAAAAAAAGTGTAAAGAATGTGGTGAATGGTTTAGTAACCGTAAGATTGCAGTCCATTATTGGAACATTCACAAATTAAAGTACAAAGAAGTTTGCGAAGGTGAAGAAACCCGTGAAGTTCCTGACCCAGTTAAAGTTGAAACCCCTAAAGTAGAAGAGAAGAAAAATGAGAAGACAACCAATCAAGAAACCAAAGAAGTCCGTCCAACCCCAACCACAACAACCCCAGCCAAAGAAAGAACCAAAGACTTTGAAGACGGCGAAGTAATTAACGAATACTTTAAGCCATTCTCTAGAGTTGAACAAATCAATGACGAAGGTGAAGTATTCACAGAATGGTGCTAAAGTATGAGTATGAAAATTTTAACCCCTAATGGCTTCAGGGGTTTTTATAAGATTGATAAAAAAGAAGCCAAATGCTTTAAGATTACCTTTGATGATGATTCTAGTATAAAGTGTTCAACTGACCATAAATTTGATAATGATGGTAAAGTTGTTATTGCTAGTGATTTAAAAGTAGGTAATTTTTTACAAGATAAATGTATCAAGACAATAGAAGATATTGGAATACAACCTGTCTATACACCAGTTCAAGTAGAAGATGGGCATAAGTATTTTTCTAATGGTCTAGTACATTATAATTGTTCATTCTTGGGTTCATCTCACACATTGGTAGATGGTGAATACCTTAAAAAGATTATTCCACAAGACCCCATTAGAACAGAAGATAATTTCCATATTAACATCTATGAAGACCCCATACCTGGTGTTTTGTATGTAATGGGTGTTGATAGTTCTACAGGTGTAGGTAACGATGCTTGTGCTATTCAAGTTATCAAAGTTGTAAATGCTGAAAATTTTGTACAAGTTGCTACTTATAAGAACGATAAGATTAAGCCTTACGAATTTGCTCAGGTTATCGCAAAGATGAGTAGTAGATACAATGAAGCATTTATGGTTTTGGAAAACAATGAAGCTGGTACAGGTCACCAAGTTGCAGAAGAATTGTGGTATAACATTGGTTGTGGTAATGTATTGAATACTGATAAAAGAGGTGGTATTGGTACAAGAGCTACCCAAGCAAGTAAATTGGCTGCTTGTATGATGTTGAAAAAGGCTATGGAAACCAATAAATTAACATTGGTAGATGTAGATACAATCAACCAGCTATCAAGATTTGAAGAAATTACACCAAATGTATTCCGTGGTACAAAGGGAACACACGATGACTTGATTTCTGCCTTGTATTGGGCTATCTATTGCTTGAATCAACCACAAATTGACTTGGAAAGTGCTAAGATAGTAACACAATCAGTTCAAGATGATTATGCTCCACCCCCTTGTATGTTTGATGAAAGGGTGGATAATAGTGATTTCTGGAGAAGTTTTAACTAATGAGCTTAGAAACATTCTTAAAACCCCAATTATACCAAAGCGTAGAAACTGACCCTGAATGGTATATCAAAGCTACGATGAACTCATTAAATTCTTTTATGCAAGAATTGGAGGCTAAACTTTCCATACCTAATCAAATGATTACTGGAACTACTATTGTGCCTGGTACACCACCTGTCCCTACACCAATAGCTGGACCTTTGGCTTATTTCTTACCAACATTCCAAAGAATAACTTATCCTGAAATAAAGACAGCTATGTTTTGTGGTGATGGTAGACAATGTTTCATTAATTTGTTCAATTTATTTGGAACAAAGTTTGCTATGAACTTTGTAACTTTACAAGCAAGTCCTATTTTACAAATAGCTGCAGTAGCTACTATTCCAACCCCAACATTTCAAACTTGTGCCATAGAACTATTGGAAACAGCTCATGCTATTGGTGCAGCTATGACTCCAGAAACATTCGTGAACTTAGAAAGTACAATGTTATCTACGGCTATCGCAACCATACCACCGATAACAGTACCTTGTGCAGGTGCAGGTTTGATTCCACCCGGTGCTTTTACTGGCGTAATTACATTAAATTTCTCAACAGTGGCTTTTTAATATGGAATTATATAATAATTATTGGAAATTGATTAAAGAAGAA
>JAGCEE010000049.1 GCA_017650795.1 Clostridia bacterium
GCTAAGTCAATTAAACAGGAAATAGAAGATAATGAAAAGATATTGAAGAAAAGAATGACTGATTTAAGGGAATTTGAAGTTTGGTTGAACCAAGAATTGCCAACATTCCGTTCCTTAGTAGAAGCTTCAATTATGAGTGGTGGTAAAAATGTTATCACATCGTTCTATGGTGGTAAGGTAAAACTTGCAGCTAAGTATAATGCCGAAAAAGAAAAAGTAATCTATACTTATTTTAATTTTCTTACAAATACGAATGAAACATTTGAAACATTTGACAAGTTCCAAGAATTTTACTATCTTAATCGTAAGAAGATGCTATCTAGCATTAAAAAGGACATGGTGAACAAGGACTTTGAAGAGGTTTAACTATGGAAATGGCTATTTCTATTGGAATTACGTTTGTTGCTATCTTTGTTGCTATTGTTGCAGTGCGAAAAATTTGTATTTTTTGTGTTACAAAGAAGCAAGAATACGAAGATGAACACCGTAATATCTCCCAAGAGTTCTTACTATGGATGTGTAAGGAATCAAAGGTAATTAAGCCATTGATTAATGAAGACACAAATTCAAAGGTATATGAAGGTTACGCAATTTTCTTTATATACAAGAAAAAAGTCTATTGTGAAATCAAGAAGATGGAAGAAAATAAGTTTGAGTTTGTTTACAAGAATTTACTTAAATACAGAATTAAGAAATTTGACAACTTTGACACCTTTAGAAATTACTATTATAATAACAGGGCAAAGATGATTATGTCAATCAAGAATGATAAGGAGGGTATATATGACTGACAAGGAATTTAAAGATTTGGTAGAAAATTATGGGTTTACCGTTATAGATACACCAAATTTTTACCATTGCTACATTAGAAGCCGTTATGGCGAATTATTGGAGTTCCTTACATATTGTAAGAAATGTATTGATCAGGGTTATATGCGTTGTAACCCTACATTTGATATTAACCCAGGAACAGCTATTATTCATTGTGTAAAGCCAACATATTCTGTTGATGGTTATATCATTGAACTCCGTACTGGTGTTTTCTATAATGAATGTAAATTGTTTAGCAAGTATGATAAGTTTAAGAGATGCCTTGATGAACAAATGGTAACTCTTAAAAAGTTACTTTGCGATATTAAGAAAACGGAACTTGAATGTGATTTCGTATGAACATAACAAATGAACTTTTGCTAGAATACAATAAACACCATAATAAAGAATTTAATTTTCATGGTTTTGGTGATAATAACATGATGCGGAAATGTTCAAAAAGTTTTACTGGTTGGACTCATACAGTAGTAAATGTTAGTAGTGAAGAGGATGCTGGCCGTGGCTTTGAATGGAAGTCAGAATTCAATGACAAAGTAGAAGAAATTGTAAATGAATATATGAAGTTCTTAAAGACAATAAGAGTTGAGTACAAGATAAGGGAAATTAATAAGGACTTTGAATAATGTGTGTAGATGATGAAATAACTTTGGCAGGGGCGATTGAAGAAGTCTTATCTTGGTTAGTGGAA
>JAGCEE010000050.1 GCA_017650795.1 Clostridia bacterium
GATTTTTGATTTTTACGATTTTGGTGTATACTCCAATTCAAATAATAGGCCTAATAAATTGGATTAAAAACAAACAAGATAATACCGTACTAACAAAAAGTTTAAGTTTTTTATCTGGAATGGGTTTAACAGTACTTGTGATTGTTTGCAGTTTTCTGCTTGGATTTTTACTTACACTCATACCAGGGCAAAACCTTGCATTTTTAGATAGCAGTAGTCAAATAATAAACCTATGTGGTGTTTTCTTAATGTCAATAAGACATAGAGAGGCGTGGTATGTGTGGCTAATGAACAATACGGTAGATTTAATAATTTGGATAATCAATATTTCTAACAACAGCACATATTCGCAAATGGCATTTATAGTATCGGTTATGTATTTTGTAATGAATATAATAAGCCTAATTTTATGGATTAAAATAGAGAAAAAACAAAAGGAGAAAGTGGCATGATAACAACAAAACAAAGGGCAGTTTTAAGAGGTCTTGCAAACACAATAGACCCAGTAATGCAAATAGGAAAAGAGGGATTAACCGAAAACTCACTAAAACAAATAGATGGACTTTTTGAGGCAAGAGAATTGTTTAAAATAAAAGTACTAAAAAACAGTGATGAAGATGTTAGGGGTCTTGCTCAAAAATTACAAAAACAAACCGGTTGCGACATTGTGCAATGTATAGGCAATAGGTTGGTTGTATACAGAAGATCAAACAAAAAGAATTTTAAACACATCGAGATTTAATCTAATAGTTTTATTTCTTTTGCAGTATTAAACTTTATGTTAAACCAACTAAAAATGGCAAGAAGTATCAAAATGCTAGAAACACAAATATAATATATTTTGTATGCATTAAAAAAACTTGCAAAAAACAAACACAAGGCAGAGAGGAAATACCCCTTTGTCCTTTTTTTATTAAGTGCAGATGTGGTTAAAAATTTTAGTGTATTTTTTGATTTGTTTACATTTTTTATGATAATTTCTGGATAAAATTCATATTTTTTTAATAATTTTAAATATATTTCTTCATTTTTTAAAAATACAATATCAAAATCAAATTTATCTAGTTCTGTTATAATATTATTTTCAACATCAACGCATGGCACAACAAGTCTTTTAATGTTTTTGCCCAAAACATTTTTTATTATGTTTGAAAAATCTAAAAGTGTTATTTTGCTTGGGGTAATGTGAGGATACAAAATTACATTTCCATCTTGATTCTTTATTGTTATATATTTGTTATTTTTGGTGCAATCGTGCCTTGTTGATGCTAGCCTATAAAAGAAATCAATCACATTAAACCTTGGCATATAAATTAAAGTATTTAGCACATCACTCATGTGATTTTTTTGCCTTTTAAAAAGCTTATTTGCCTTGTCTTTTTTTATGGAAATAGCAACAAAAAGCAAACATATTATTAAGGATATTCCAATAGATATTGCCCACCTTAGCATTTTGGCTTTAATAAAATAAGTACACCAAATAAAGTTAAATAAAAATATAAGTATAAATCTAAACAAAAAATCAACAAGTGTATATATTTTTCTCATGCACTTATTTTTGACTATATTATATATTTTAAAACAAACATTAAATGATGTTTGTGATTTGCTTAGGCTAAAAATGAGAAACTTCTTTAATGAATTTGGTATTAAAAAATTATTTGACAAA
>JAGCEE010000004.1 GCA_017650795.1 Clostridia bacterium
ATCAAACAAGCTAAAGACCTTACCTTCGTGGATATTGTAGTAGTAAGGTGCTTTTTCATCGGTTACAGCCGGTACTTTGAAGAATTGTGCCTTAACGAAACTAGCTGGGTCAACATGACCGAAATGGTTGATTAAATAGTGGTATGGACTATATGTTCTGTCATTTTCCAATTTGGCGAACATTCTATCAATTTCGTATTCTTCATCTAAAGGCAAAAGAACACGGAACTTACTATTATTTCCATTGTAGGAATAACTTGTGTGAAGAATATACGTATATTCTTGGTATTGGTGTTCAAATTCTTGATAGGTATAAGTTGAATCATCAAAATCTAAGATTAGCATATTGGTCTTATCCATATTTTCAGTACATCTTTTATTACCCTTTATGGTACAAAACTTCCACTGTGGAATCTTGGACTTATCTGCAACAACAATAGGTTTTTTAACACTTTCCAATATGTTATTATAAGTCTTTTCTGTTAATTCAACAGTCTTTAATTCAGAATCAAATTGGTTATTTATTAATTGTATTTGCATTTGTACTACTATGTATTACTATGTGCCAATCATCAAATTGCCACGGTATCTTAGATGTAGATTGTTCTTGGTGTGTTATGAACTTACTGTTAAGATATTCATTTAACTTATCTGTATTAGTTCCTATCCAATAACAAAACGCATAAAAAACAAAGAAACAAAATAGTCCAAATTCACTCATTTAAGCATCCTGCAGCTTTTTCATAAATTCATTTGGTGCTTCTTTCTTCTTTACTTCATTAAGTTCATTATCAACTTCGGTTTCAATTCGCTTAATAAGGTCAGCAAGATTTTCCTTTTGTTGTGGAACACCTACTGCGTGATAATGACCACCACCCTTGCCCAATCGTTTTGTAACATTTACAAGGTTGATATTGCTATTGTCAGAACTTCTAATTGACAAGTTACCATTACGGTACAAGATACACCAATCATAGCCATCGTTTCTAAGGGAATCGGCCACATCACTAAGATACTTTTCAGCTTCACAAACTACACCATTATTCTTCAATTCTTGGATTGGAAGGTTAGCATAAAATTCATTATAATCTTTCTGTCTACGAACTAGGAACTTCATTTCTGACTTGCTAAGTTCAATATCACCGGTCATAAATCTTTCCACGAACCAAGGAAATCCCATTGCCCAATACAAATGGTTAAATGGCTTACTGCGTGGGTCTGTAAGTTTATATAAATCAAAATCGTTCGTAATGTTTACAAGTTCATCTAAATGCTTTAAACAATCATCGTGGTTAAAAAATTCATAAGTAAGTTTTGCCCCGCAGAACTTTGAACAAATGTAAACATTCTTGCTTGGGTCATTGAAACTTAATGCACTTTCGTGGTGGTCTAGGACAAGCACTGGACGGCCAAATGCTTGAACTTGTGTAAGGTTTACTGGACAAAAATCGGTAAAGATAACCGCATCAAACTTATCCTTTTCCTTAATCATCTTAGGAATAATTTCATTTTCGTGTTCATAAGTAATCTGATGTGTGATAACATCTTTAAAGTAGTTACGAATTACAATGTTTGATGTTGCCCCATCCAAGTCAATATGTGTAAAGTTAAGAATACGGAGTTTAGAGTTTAAAAAATAATTCATTTTATATTCCTTTTTGTTTATATTCCCAATATAGAAAAAGTGGTTGCCATTTCCAATAGCAACCACTTAAAATTATTTTTCTCTACAAACTTTCAATTAGCCATTAGCCAATTTACTAAAGAAATCATCGGTATCGGTAATTTCTTCATCTGTAGAAGCCGCTGAATTTGGTGTGAATGATGGTTCATCATCAACACTTGTAGATGTAGCAGGGGCGGCTACTGGAGCATTCTGGACTTGACCTTCAAAGAGGGGAGCGCCGTTCTTTGCGAGGTAGGCATCCAAAATTCCCTGATAATCCTTTACATCTTCTTCCTTGTGTTCGCAATCGGCGAGAGTATAAAGTTTGCTTTCTACTTCGTCAATTTCTTCATCGGTCAATTCAACATAAGATTTACCATTCCACTTGTTAATTGGCTTTTGTGAACCAAAGTGAGAGGAATCGTTCTTAGTGAACTTACCAACTTGTACACCTTCAAACACAAAGTTAGCACCTGTCTTCCAATCAAAGGGGTTAAATCCTTTAATCAATCCGGCTTCTTGGTCTTCGTGGTCTGTCATAGCATCACTAATCATTTTCATAACAAGTGGGCCGTATTCAAAACGGAAAACCTTGCCTTCGGTATCTGGTGCATTTGGGTTACGCACAATTAGGACATTAGAAATGTACTTTGGCTTGTACTTGCCTAGTACGTGGTTTCTACCTTCTTCTCGTCCCCATTTCTTCCAAGCGGCACGGTTGTAATCACAAATTGGGCAGGGTTTGCCAAACTTGCTTAAACAATCACAACCAAACCACATACCATTCTGAAGCTGGAACATGTGTGTTCTATTTTCTACGAATGGTGCAAATTCGTCTGGATGGGAAGGAAGGAAACGCATAACTACACTATACTTACCATCTTTAAGTACTGGTGTAAAGGCATTTTCAACCTTATAAGACTTCTTACCGGTTCCGTGTGGTGTTACCAGCAGATTGAATTTGGGTGAAATAGGAATTTAAATCTCTTTTAATTGGCATATTATTTTATCTCCATTTGTTCATCATTTTCATAACCAAATATAAAAAACTTAATGACTTAAAATTTATCTTTCAAAAAAAGTTTCACCTTAAACATTAAGACAAAAGTATTTGTTTACAAGAATGATAGTTTGTTTACTTTGTTATATTCTGTCGCACAATACTCATACAATGTATGAAATGTAAATAATTTTCGTCGGTTATCTTCTTTTCATCAATTTCAAATTTACCCTTTTCCCAGGCATAAATGAAACAATAGAAATTAACTTTACCTTCTCTAATTAAATCATACAAAGTATTTTTTTGTTCTTCATTGACTTGATATACATTGATTTTGTTTTCTGTGAAACCTTCTATTGATTCTCGGTCTTTAGAAAGTTCCTCATTCAATTTCCTTATGTATTCAAAGTGGGCTTTTGTTTCTTTTATGGTGTAAAATTTAGCAAATTCTTTAATTTTGTCAATACTGTTAAACTCAGAATTTGTTAGCTGTTTAAACTTTAAAATGTATTTGCCTATACAAGCCGAAACAACTTCCATAAGTGTAATATTGCCACTATTTAGGGCATTTGCTAATGTTATGTATTGATTAGCCCCCTTATCCCAGTTCGGGGTCTTAAAGTAGTGCGTAAGATAAAAGTCAAACTTATTTTCCATAAGATGTTTATACTTACCAGGAGTAGGCTTTCTTAGAAAGTCTTTCAACGCACGAAACAAGTTATATACACCATCTTTACTATACATTTATTACTCCAAAAAGTCCAAAATTGATAAATCAGTTTCTTGTTTGTTTTCTTGTGACTTTATCTTGAATCGTTTTTGTAATTCATTCTTTACCATAATGAAATTCATTTCATCAAGACATTTCAATGCTATTGGAGCATCCAAATAATCACTTACCAAGAAACAAACTGAATCCAAAATATTCACTTCATTTTCTTTGTGGAATTTTGATAAAGCCATATTGAACTTGTTAAATGGTTCTGGACCATTATTGTTTGAAATGACAGGTATCAATGACTTTGGCAAATGTGTAGCATCATCAATATCTGAAAAGTCAAAACCATTCTTTGCTAACAAATTAAAGAATTTTTCTTTGTAGCTTTTCTTGTTCAACACGGTGTCTGTGTATTCATCACTAATTAAAGCATCTAAGTTCATTGTGATTCTCCTTACAATTCAAAATCTAATTCACCTAAATCATCAGCTACATCATCACTTGACTTTTTCGTAGTTTCAAACACATTCATACTACTTTGTTTGACATTAGCTTGATTCAAGTCAAAGATTCTTTGCTTTTCAATATCAACACCAATCATTGATACTTGACCCTTATTGTTACCGAATCTAGTCTTCAACAATTGGACTGAATACATTCCTTGTTCTTTTATTTCAGGTGTTTGTGTAACACCAATGATAGCATCGGCCTTAGTATTAACACCAAAGGAATCAGCAATATCATTCAAACCTACTTCGGCAGCATTGTAACCACCACGATTAGTTTGTGCAGCGGATACAATAGGAATACCCCATTCTTGGGCTACAGAACGAACCTGTTGGGCTACTTGTAGCAAGATAGTGTTTGTATTCATATTTGGATTAATTCTTCCATTTGGAATCATACAACCAATATAGTCAATGAATACAACATCAGGCTTGAATTTCTTCTTATCCATTAAATCCTTTAACAAGGATTTGATGTTCATAGCATTGATAGAACCTTCTGGATATTCCTTAATAATTAAATTATTTCCATTACACTTCTTTTTGAATGCACCAAACACCTTACCAAAGTCTTCTAATGACATTGACTTGAATTGTGTTTGTGATAGGTTAAACATATTTTGTGCTATACGAGCAGCAATCTTGTTTTCACTATCTTCAAATGTAATGTAAAGAACCTTGTAGCCATTCAATACCAGATTGGTTGTCAATGAACTCATTATCAAGGTCTTTCCGGACATTGGTGCTTGACATTATAAGGTTTAATGAGTTTTCGTGTAATCCACCCATTAACATATCATCTAATGTTTTTACACCAGTCTTAAAGATTCTTTCCTTTGTGTTAGCATCTTCATACAATCTCCTTGGGTCACCAAAGAAATCAAAACCAATGCTTGTGTCAAATGTAAATGTTTCTGCGTCTGACAATGCGTCAGCAAATGAACATTTTGGAGCTATACCTTGCATAGTCCATTTTACAATATCTTCACTGACATTGTAAGCCATTTTCTTTCTTACAAATTCTTGAATATCATCAAGCAAGAAATCGGTATTAACTTCATCATCAGGTAAGGCAATACAATTTTGAAATGTTGTATGTACTGTCTCGTCAGTAATCAATCTACTTGTTTCAATTACATTTGGCATCCTACCGAACTTTGTATTGAAATCAATAATATCTTTTGCAATCATTCTGCAATCAATATCAGAAAACCAATTTTCTCTTAATTCGGGTAGGACTTTTGAACACACATTGTCATTACTATACAATGCTTTAATAATTAATTTTTCAAAATCATTTTGTTTCATAAAACCAAATATAGAATAAAATTTTTTGTTGGAATTAAAAGGTATAAAAAAGAATAATGGGAAACTTACACCACACCTCAAGATGTAAGCTCCCACTATTCAAGAAATTAGACAGCTTCGTCAGCTACTTCTTCGGTAGTTTCTTCGTTTGTATAAGAAGCCTTGCCATTAATCATATCCATAACATTCTGTGTAGATGTGATTAATTCTTGGTCTTCAAATGCGAACTTGGCTTCTACATAGTGGCGGAAATTTTCTGTCTTGTAAATATCAATCCAGAACTGAGGACAATATAATTCTTCTTCTCTCCACAACTTTGTAGCTTCGCCTGTATTTTTATCTACATCAAAGTTTGTACGAGAATAGTAACCTGGCTTTGGCTTGTAAACTTCGCCACAGTCCACTGCTTCTTCAAGCAAACCATAGAAAGGTGATACACCACCATTATGAAGAATAAGATACTTTGTCTTCACAAATTCCTTAGCTGAACGACCCTTCTTAACACCGGCGGTAATTACCTTACCAAGAATGTTACCATCCTTGTCCTTATCCTTAGCTTCACTGGAAGCAAGCATAATGGCATCGGAGTTGAATAACAATCTCTTACCACCTGGAATTTCAAATTTATCACCATACATTTGTAATGAAGCATAGACGTGGTTCAATACAAGTGTAGTAAATCCACAAGCCAAAAGGACATTAGCCAATTCATTCTTGAAACGAGCGGTACTACCCATATCAGCAGCACTACTAGCTTCTTCAGCTTTTTCCATAACTTGTTCGGTTACCAACGGTCCCCAGGAATCCAAAAGAATAAAGACATTTCTTGCTTGTTCTCTTGTTAATCCATGACCTATTTTTGCGAGAATTTGTTTAACTTCTGGAATACGGTTGGTCTTAAATACACCAACTTCATTCATCTTAATACCAAGGGAATTTAACACATCGTAATTGGTTGCGTTTTCGGTATCAATGATGAAACAATCCATTCCACTATCAAATGCTGACTTTAAAACTGAGTAGCCAATCATTGACTTACCCCAACCTGAATCAGCACAAATTTGGGAAATACAACCCTTTTTAATTCCGTCCTTGAATCTTACCACTTAACAACAAATTAACAGAAATACAATTTGTTGAAAGCCATTCATCAGCTTTATGTTCTTGTTCAAGAATATCCAAGAAGGCTTTTTCCTTCTTCAATTTTGCGAGCAAACTATTTGCCATATTTTTATCTCCATTTATTTTATTCGTTTAACACCATAGGTGAGCTTTCTTAACCTGCTTACACCTTTTTGGTACACTTAAATATAGAAACTATACTCCTAATTTCCATTTAAGTTCATCTTTATGTATAATATCTAAACTTAAATTATTTTCAGAATCTTTTTCAAAATCCTTGTCAATATCTGACATCTTAGAACAAACTTCTATCAACTTTTCAATAGGCTTGTCCTTTAATGGTTGTTCACTATATTGCTTTTCAATAAATTCCCATAATTCTTCGTAGTCAGGATTGAAATACAATTTCTTGTATCTTAAAGTGTTCAAATATTCCTTTGCGTAATCTTCACCCATTATTCTTAAATCGTGTAATGTTTCAAGTGAATAACTTTCTTGTAAACCTTCTACAAAGAATACTTCTGTCTTTGGTATATCCAATGATATTCTAGGTGAAAAATCGTTTGGGTCTACTGGTAATACTTTTACAGCACCCAACCAAAAGGCTTCAACAGAATGATTTACCCTATCCAATTTTGTAATATACAAAGGAACTAATTTACCATCTATACGGAAGAAATTATCTTCATACGTTATTTTCATCATTTTTAAAGTCCCATTCCAATTCTTGTAACTTCAACTGAATCTTTAATTCTTTTATTACTTTGTTTACAACACCAAAGGCTTTATTGCCTTCTTCAGTTTCCATATTGAATATGATTACATATTGTGATAAATCACTATATGAAAAACCATGAATCATACGCATATCTTCCAACAATTCTAAATTAGACATATTCATTCTTGTAGCACTAACTATCTGGAATATGTTTGAATATTCAGGTAAATCGACTTCAAGCAAATATGTATTATTTGTTGGGTCTAATGTTTTTTCAACAGTAACTGTACTATCCAATCGTACATAAGTTTGTGTTCCACCACTAGCATAAAAGCCCATCATAAAATCAAAGGTGAACGGTAAGATTTTACCATCCACCATTAATTTAGCATCACTTGTTA
>JAGCEE010000051.1 GCA_017650795.1 Clostridia bacterium
GATTGAACTAACTTATTATTTTCAAGAAATTCAACTGCAGCTTCAAAGCATTCAGTTATATGGGTAGTCCAACAATAGTTAAGTTTGCCTTCATATTCAACTCTGTACCTATATTCTACATAATCATCATCAAATTCAAGGAAGTATTTGAAACCTCTTGATTTAGCAATATCAAAGCAAGCTAGGCGGGCATAAAGACCGATTTTATCTGAACCACCTTGGTCACACAAGTCTACATCTTTCTTGTAGTCATTTTTATTAAAGATAGCTAGATGTTCTTCGGGATATAATTTCTTATAATTTTCCAACTGAGGGTCATCTTCACCAACAACCAAAGCCCAATTACCATCATAATTAGTCTTTTTAAGGGTTTCAAGGGATAAAACATTTGTTGGTCTGTTATAAGAAAGCACTAATAAAATAAAATCATTTCTCATTATAATATTCCTTTTATTGGGATAAAGATAGCAACTGTTCGTTAAACTTATTTATTTGGTAAAAATTATTTTACAATAAAAACTAGAGAATTAGCTTGACAAAGGTCTGATAAATTACTATAATCTTAGACAACAACAATAATCAAATGAGGTTTAACTGATGAATATTATAAACTGCTTGTCACTTATTGATGAAAAGGGTAATGTATTGGGTTACTTTGGTGGATATGACACTGAAGACAAGCCAATTCTTGTTACAAAGGATGAACTTGACAAGATTAAGCAATTTCCTACTGTAAGTGATGCTTTTGATTATTTGCACCAGAATCAACTTAAATTGCCGCATTATGTGGTAAATGGGCTATATGTAGCTCCAAAGGGGTAACTATGAATAATACTTTTACTGAAGGTATTGAACGATTCAAGAAGGTTGTTGACTTTATGGGATTGTATGTCCCTGAAGATGAACAAATGCTGATTGACCAGAATATGTTGGAAGAAGCCGATGAATATGGTGATTATCCAGCAGTACATGCTTATGTTAATAAGGAATGTTATGAAGGTCAGCGAGGATTCTTGCTTGCTTGTCAAGATGAAGCTGTCTATATGTGTTTAGAAGCACAGTATGATGGTGAAAACTTGTATTGTGAAGGAAGTGTACCAAGTTGGACTTATTCCGATGAAATGTTGATTCAGCATTTGGGTGATATGGTCAAGGAATATAAGAAAGACCTTGTAAAGAGACGCAAGCGAGATATTCTTATGGACTTTGAACCTGACTTGTTTGAAGAAAACCATAAGAAGAAGGAAGAAGAAGATGAAGATTAAGGGTGGTTCACTAGAAACCGAAAATTGTTAAAGAAATTTTACAAAGGAAATGTATTGACAAACCTAAAAGAACATTTTAAACTTTGACCCAACTTTTTACAAGAGGTAAAAATATGGCAACTAAAGATGAATCTAAAGAAGTAGTATCTACTGAAGAAGTTAAATCACCGGAAGTATTTTCTTCAAAAGAAGAATTTATGGACGAAGCACCATATTTGGAACTTGCGATGCAGTTCTTAGGAATGTAAAGAAGAATTTACAAACGAAACCTATTGACAAGATTTTAAAAAGAAATTAGAATTTTGCCCAATAAATTTTTATCAACCAAAAAACAAAAAGGAAACAATATACTATGAATATTGAAACACTGAAGAAAGTAATGGCAGCAACCCCTAACACCCACACCCTTATGCTCAAGGGTTCACACGGACTTGGTAAGACCGAAGTTGTTCGTGAAGTAGCTAAGGAAATTTGGCACCAGGAATGTATTGAGTTCCAGGCATCACAGATTTCCGATGTTGG
This sequence comes from Clostridia bacterium, assembly GCA_017650795.1. Lineage (GTDB taxonomy): Bacteria > Bacillota > Clostridia > Christensenellales > UBA1242 > HGM11367. The sequence goes on from JAGCEE010000051.1 coordinate 1,788, forward strand.
TGACTTGATTGGTCTTCCACGAATCAACCCTGAAACCAAGCACACCGAGTTCGTTCCTCCATATTGGTACAAGACCGATATTAAGGGTGACCCGCTCCCAGTTACTTTGTTCTTTGATGAAATGAACCGCGGTACCACACTTGTTACCAATGCTATGATGCAGTTGGCTCTTGACCACCGTATCTTGAATTTCAAGTTGGCTCCAGGTTCCCACATTGTTTGTGCTATCAATCCGGGCGATGATGGTAACTATGATGTAGAAGAATTTGATGCGGCTAAACTTGACCGTTTCGTAATCTATCCTTTCACTCCAACCGCTCAGGAATGGATTGATTGGGCTATTGAACACCACGTCAATAGCTTGGTAACTGGTTACATTTCCCAGTACTCTAGCGACCTTGACCCATATTCCAATAGCTCCAATGCTAAGACCGCCGGCAATTCCTTTGATGGTATTCTTCCATCCCGTCGTTCTTGGACTCACTTTGCTCAGTTCCTTGATAGTGGTATTGAAGCCGGCCTCTTTGAAGGTTCTAACGGCCTTGGACTTCTCCAGGAAGTTTGTGCAGGTTATGTTGGTCATGCTATTGCAGCCAAGTTTAAGACCTACTTTGCTCAGCATGGTACCGGTCTTGATGCTAAGGCTATTATGACTGCCAAGGATTTCAAGAAGGACTACGAAAAGAAGATTAAGGCTCTTTGCAAGAAGTCCAAGATTGAAGCCGTTCAGCTCGGTACCTCGGTATGCACATTCCTCCACGAAAATGAAGATAATATTGCTACCGGCACCAAGGCTAATAAGCAGGGTGAATTGATGGCTCAGAACTTCTATGATTTCCTTATGGCTCTTAGCCCGGAAATTCGTGTTGAAGTCTATACCAATGGTATTGAAACTGCACGAAAGAAGGAACATAAGTGGGTTCGCATTATGGGTGGTGCTTGCCCAGCCTTGAAGAAGCTCTACATTGACCTGGTTGATGTTAGTGCAGACCTTCTCTAATAAAAAGGGTTGAAAGCCCTTTTTGGATAGTGTTTAGGGTTTTCAACCATTATACCAAAGGGGTTGTGTAAAAGCAACCCCTTTTCTTTTACAAAATTAAAATTAAAATTATTTTTTGGGATTGTAAAGATAATTTTACACAAATCAACCAACATACAGTATTGACAAATGGCTTGGATTATACTATAATTGCCATTGAAACTATTTTTAAAGAGGTTTAAAACTATGTCAAATACACCTACAATGATTCCCGGTACCAATATCCCGGCTCCAGTACAACCAGCACAACAGGCTCCTACTCAGCCTTTGGTAACTCGTAGTGGTCATACTATGACCAAAGAGGAAGCCGAAGAATATAAGAAAAAGTGGAATGAAACACTTGATAAGGCAAATAAGAATTTGGAAGATGCTGTCAAGCTAATGCAGTTTGAACCAGCTATCTTGACTTATTTTGGACTTTGTGATTTGAAGCCGGTCAAAGACCCACAGGTTACTTTGCGATTGAATTGCCGTGGAACGGGTGCAGCTATCAATATGGAATATAACCCAATGTGGGTTGTTCGCATTGAAGAAGCTTCTATTCTTGCTTATTGTATGTACTGTGAATGTTTGCGTATTGCCCTTCATCACATCACTACTCGTAAGAATTTCCCGATTGATTGCTTTAAGAAAGCTTCAGACTATATTTGCTTTGACAAGGACCAGCGTTCCGTTGTCAATGTTCACAAGCCTGAAGTACTCAAGGTAATGGACACATTCCCAACTAAGGATAAGTTCCACGAAGAAGCCAAGGGTTATAAGTTTGATAATGCCAATGACTGGTTCCTTGAAAAAGTCTTTGCCGTGCTTAATGATATTAAGCAAAAGCAGGGTGGTGGCTCTAAGATGGGTCAGCAACAGCAACAGCAGCAAGGACAAGGTAAGGGACAAGGTCAAGGACAAGGCCAGAATCAAGGTCAAGGTCAGGGTCAGGGTCAAGGACAAGGTCAGAACCAAGGTCAAGGCCAGGGACAAGGTAATGGCGGCCAGGGTCAGGGTAATAACCAAAATGGTCAGGGTTCCGGTGGAACTCGCCAAGCCCTTGAAGAATATCTTGATTCTAGCGAACAGGGTGCCGAAAAGGCAACTGAAGGTTGGGAAGAAAATACCCTCGTAGACCAAGAAATTCAAGAAATTACCCATCATATTGCCGAACAGGGCTATACTTGGGGACAGATTAGTGGTGGCTTGCTCCAAGCTATTCTTGCAGCCAATACACCAAAGTTTGACCCTAAGACGGTTCTTCGCCGATTCAAGGCAAATACGGTAGATAAGTTCACCGAAGATACTCGTATGCGTCCTGATAGACGAAAGGCTTTTGATGTTCCTGGTAAGCGTCACAAGTTCCGTTCTCGTATCTTGATTGCTATTGACTGTTCCGGTTCTATGGCTGATAGTGATGTGGAAAGAGGTTGTGCTATTATCAATAAGTTTGTTAAGCATGCCGATGTTTCATATTGCTTCTGGGATGGTTGTTGCGGCCCGTTCACCACACAAAAGCAAAAGTCTAGTGAATTTAGACTTGTAGGCCGTGGTTGTACCAATCCTGATTGCGTAATGGAAGCTATCAAGGAACGCAAGGCTAAGTTTGATGGCTTGGTATTCATTACCGACTGTTACTTTGATTGGGAAAGACCAGAACATCAAGCTAACAAGGTCTTTATCATTCACACTAAAGACCACGGTGAAGTACCATCTTGGGTGAAGTATTCTTTGGATTTTGCCCAGTTGTTCTCCATTGAAGATTAACCTTTAAACCTCAGTGGGGAGGGCTAATAACCCTCCCCTTTCTTTTATTATGGCTGAAGAATATATCTACAAAGAAGCATTTGTAAAAGCACTAGATGAATTGAAAAACGCAGGAATAATTAAAAAGAATTATTCTGCTAATAGAGTTAGTTTGTGGGAATCACAACAAACCTATCATGATGGTACAAGGGAATATAACTACGGGAGATGCCGAGCATATTGCTTTGATAACCCTAATATTATGCCTTTTGTGCCTGAAGAATTAAAAAAATTATTAAAATATTATCATACCACAAATACTCCATTCAACATTACTGTAATCATTCCTAACGATTATAATAAGGTGAATAAAGAAATTATTTATTATAATTATTATTCTTATCGTTTTCATCATAACAATGATGCGAAAAGACCTATCTATGTTGATTATCACTTTGATTCAAGAAGATTTGATAGAAGTGATGTTCATTTGAAGGTAATGCCTGCTATCTTTGAAGGTTATAATGCTCATCGTTACAAAACATTTACAAATGTTGAAGATGTAAAGCGAGAAATTGATAAGGATTTAGCTTCCTATAATAAGTTTATGGAAGTAGCTAAACCTTATTATACAGGCACACAGTACGATGACTTGATGAAATTGCGAAAGGAAAAGGAGTCTGAAGTTAGTGTAGCACAACACGCACTTTGGGATAAAGAAAGAGAATTGAATCAAGTCAAGCGAGATATTGAAGCCTTAGATGGTAAGATTAAAACCGAATTTACTAAGAAAATGTCAATAGAAGAGGATTTCAATGGCTAGTGAAAATGAATGGATATGGTATGGCAGGTCAAGAGATTTGCTTGGTTATACCGAAGAAAGAGCTAAAGCTCATAGAAAACAATTTGTACATAATGTTAAAGAACTTTTACAAAAAGATTTTCCTGGGATAACATTTAATGCAGCAAATGAATATTATCGTAAGCCTATGGTTTGTGATATATCTGCATGCTTTGATAAAGAATCATTTGAATTTCTAGGTTCTAACTACTTGAATCTAACTACTAAATTCATAGAGATTCTACCTGTCTTTCAAGGAAATAACACAACTTATTTCTTGAAACTAGATAAGTCTGAATTTAATCCAGACGATTTAAGTCATTATCAAGATATAAATGGTAATTATGTCAAGGTATTTCCTGATATAACTTTATATCAATATAAGATTTGTAAGAATTTCAATATTCAATTCGTAAAGGAAGAAGATGAATATTATACTGGTGAAAAGACACTAGAAGACCGTGCAGGTTATATTCATCTAGCTGACAGTGGATTGGAAAGGGTAAAAAAGGCTATTACCAAGGTAAAATCACCTGAAGTATCAATAGTTAATACTGTAAAGAAGAATTTTGCTATCTTCAATGCTTTGATTGATACCTACAAAGAACCATACACACAATGGAAGAATGAAGGAATGAAGCAGATAAAGATAGAGGAAGTTCTAAGAAAGAAGCTATTGATATTGGCTGAAAAGTAATTAAAAGTATAATAATGAAAATAATTCCAATGTAATTAAGTTTACATTGGATTTTTTATTATATTGTAAGTTCACATTAAAGCCCTATTACTGGCTCGGAGTTCAACTCAATGAATTGTCGGATAAGTTTAGGCCGTTGTTGTATTGAGGTTAGGTACAATATAATAAGACGATTATAACCAATGAAGTTAAGTCTAGTAAACTTAACACTTAGCCGCCATGAGTTCTAAGAAATGTAACTGGAATACAGGATGACCATTCCATAAGTTCTTAGGTAATTCTCCTTTGAGGTCTTGATAGTAAACAGTCAACCACATGTCAATATCAATTCTTCTAAGTCTGTATAGGCTTAGAAGGAGCTTTCCAGTACCATATCACCACAAGTAATATCTTGGTTGACTGGTTGAGAATTGGATGAGAGATAGAATTAGAGCTTAGAAGAATTTAAATAATCCTCTTCAAAGAACCCATCAAGATTTAAATTAACTTCACCGGTTACGGTGGCTTTGGAACTTGATTCCAAAGCATTTAACAAATAATTATCAGATTCATAGATGGATTCATAATCCATTAACATAGCAGGAAAGAAAGAATCTGGTAAGTATATGGGTTCTTGTAATTTCATAGTAAGTTATGTATATAAAAATTTACTTGACTGAATATACAGATTTTACTATATTATTCATAATATGACAATGCAAGAAGTAATAACATTATTTAGATACCCTGAATTATTAGTTTATAGTACTGATAATGATAGTGATTTATTCTCATCACATCTAGGGAATTTTGCTTGTGTTTACTTTAATTTTCAAGGTAAACCACATACATTAAGTATAGTATATCCAACGAAGATAATAGTTACAACTATTGATTTTAGAATTGGCTTGGATGGTGAAATAGAATCATTCCCTGTAGAAGAAAATGATACTGCAACATTCATAAATTATTCTGATACTACCCTTGACAAATTGAAAGATATAATCTATAATTGTTATACAGAATCCGTTTTAAATGCTAAAAATTTCTTAGTTAAACTTAAAAAGGATGATATAAACAAAGATTTCACTTAACTAAAAGGAAACAAATAACTATGCAGAACTCAAATATCCCATTTTACACTGTAGGACTTAGTGACCTCCTTAATGCTCTTTCAAATCCAGATGCTTGGAATAAGGTAATGGAAGAAGCTCGTAAGAGTCAGCCTTGGTGTACAAAGAAACAGGAAACCCCAGCAAAGGAAACACCAAAGGAAGAAACCAATATGAGTGAACCAACTGAACCAGATACCAATACAAATGATTCTACCATTGGTAGTATCTTTGATGAAGATTCATTGACACAAGCCATTCGTCAGTATGAAAATGAAATCAATGATGCTAATGCAGCACATCAGAAAGTCATTGACGATATGAATGCAAAGATTAACTTGCTCAAGGCTCGCTTGGTCAAGGAACAGATGAAGACCCGTGTAACTCGTCAGGGAAATGATATGGCAGTTACTATGGTAGTTGAAAATGCTCGTAAGGTAGCTGATGCCCTTAATAATATTCTTAATCAGGAAAATGTTCCAGATAAGATTACCATTAATATTCCAGATGTTGGCTAAAAGTTTACATTGAAACTCTTTTTCTAGGTCAGTCTATTGCCATTAGTCTGACCTTTTCCTATATTAATTAAAATAAAACAATATGGAGTATTAACTTATGAATAATCGTGAACTACTTGCTACAACTCTACTTAAAGAAGTCCTTGCCGGTAATGCTACTACTATTGCCGATGATGCTTGGAAACTTGATAATATTGATATTGGTGACGGCCCAAAGTCTTATATCATTCGTAATACTAAAAAACTTGGTAATGTATCAGGTAAATTCTTCTTTAAAAGAAATCTCTTCAGAGTTGATAATGATAAAGAAAAACTTATTGAGCTCGGTGAATATAAAAAGAAATATCTTTATCCTATGGTAAAGAAGTTAGCAACTCCTAAGAAAGAAAAAAATTATTTACTTCAGATGGATGATGCTATTACTACTATGCGTCAAATCACTAAGTACGTAAAAAATAATTATAATAATTTCCACTTTGATGATGATGGTTCTTTCGTAGGGGATATTCCACAAGGACACATGGTTATTACCAAAGGTTATATCAAACAAATGAAGAATAACCATAATCGTAACTTCGGTAGACAAATGTTCCTTAATGGTGAATTGGTTCAGGAAGGTTACTTCCTTGACTGGCCTGTTGACATCTATTTCAAGATGAAAGCAAAAAATGAAGCCAAGATGCTCAATGAAAAGTCAGAATAATTATTCATTGTAAAATTATTTTTACAACCTAGACACCTTCCCTGCTCGGGAGGGTGTTTTTTCAGTAAAAACGGAAACCCCGAAATTGTCATATAATAAGACCTAATATGTGCCATTTTGATACCCCCTTTTAGGGGGGGTAAAATGCCACTTTTGGGGGTCATTTTCCACAAATATAGGCTAAGGATTCCCAAAATTTGTATTAAGGTCTTATATAGGGGTATAGGGGGGTCAAAAATCCTCTTGGGGGTTTATGAAAAAATATCGGGGGCTGTCTCTTGAAAAGGGTTATACTGGAAAATTTTCTTACTGGATTTTACTTTATATAGTAAATTTTTCCTTACATATTTTCTGAATTTTACCTTATACTTATTCCTATATACTGCAGGCATTTTTCTAAAATAGGTAGGGGGTGTAAAAAAA
>JAGCEE010000005.1 GCA_017650795.1 Clostridia bacterium
ATAAAGGAGGCATTTTATGACATTTGAAGGACAATACCTAACATATGCAGAATATCAAGCATTGGGTGGTTCTGCAATTGGCGAAATGCCTTTTAACTTATTAGAATTTGAAGCAAGAAGAAGAATTGATATAAAAACATCAAATAGACTACAAGATGCAACAACTATACCACAAGAAGTAAAATTGTGTGTAAATAGTTTAATTAATAGTATAAGTAATTATGCAGAAGCAAAATATGGTAACAAAGGAAACATAGCAAGTGAAAGCACAGATGGTTATAGTGTAAGTTATTTAACAGCAGACCAGATAAGTAACGTAGTAAAATCAAAAAGTGCTGACATAGATGATACAATACGTGCATACTTGTTAGGCGTTGCAGTAGATGGCGAACACATAATGTATTGTGGAGTTAGATAATGATAACAAATTCAAGTTTAACTATTTATCACAAAAATGGTTTAGATGTTACTACACATTTTGAAAAATGGAAACGATATAATTACAATAAAGTATGGTTTTTTGGTGGTAAGGGTGCTAGTATAAATAAAGGTTATGATGAAGCAAATGATGTTGAAATAAGAATACCTTATGATATGAACGAAAGTTTAGATGCAACAAATTTTGCTATTGGAGATATTATAGTACAAGGCACTCTTAACATAGATATAAACACGCAAGATGATTTATCTAGTTATTACATTTATAATATTACAAGTATTAAAAACAATAACTTTGGCAATAGTCAACATATACATATAGGGGGCAAATAATGTGGCACAGCATATTGACCCAAAAGGTATTAAAATTTCTTTGGGTTTAGACACAAATGGTGATGTACAAAAATTTCTTGTAAACACTTGTTATAAACATATGGACAAATATGTGCCAAAACGAGAAGGCAATTTAAGAACAATAGTAACGTTTGATAACACAGGCGTTACTTATGAAATGCCGTATGCAAGATATCAATATTATGGGGAACGTGAAGATGGGACACATCAAGTACATAATTACACAACACCAGGAACTGGACCTTATTGGGATGAACGAATGATGAGTGCAGAACGTGAAAAAATAATACGTGAAGTGCAAAGATATATTAGGAGGCACTAAATGGCAGTAACAGATTACAGAATATCAAAGTTAAGAGAATACTTGTTTGAAGTTATAAACACACTAACAACAGATAGAAATTATCAAATTAATGCAAATATGTTATCTAACAATATAAATGATTATTCGTTAGATAAAATACCAACAGCAAGTACAATTGAAAAGTACATAACAGGTAATGCATTACATAGAGATGTATATTCGTTTAGAAGCAGAAAATCATACTCACAAGATACTATTAAAAATCTTGAAAATATGGGTTTTTTTGAACAATTTGAAAATGCTATAAATAATAATAATAACGAAGGCATATTGCCTAACATAAACGGAATACAAAGTATAGAATGTTTAAACCCATTTACTATGTTAAGTAATAGTGATGGTAAAACAGCAATATTTGATATTCAAATACAAATAACATATAAAGTAAGTAGAGAAAGAGAGGTTATAAGTCTATGAAAATTATAGCAATAAAAGATTTTTCTGCAAGTGGTGTTAACTACATTGCGGGAGATGAAATAAAAACAGATAATTTTGAAGCAATAGTAAAACTAAATGAAAAGGGCTTAATAGAACCTCTTGGTTATAAAGATTTAGTTTTAATAAAAAGAGAACTAGAAAAGAAGGAGGAGAATAAAGATGGCTCAAAGATTTAGAGATGAATACCAACACTTCTTAAATACAGCAACTAAAACAGGTGCAACAGGTGGCGAAACTTGGAAAAGAGAAGGAGAAGGTGTTGAAAGTCTATCTATTAACTTCAACCCACAAATTGACACTTATAAAACAATTTTAAGAAGGGATGCAGAAAGTACATTTAAAAATTATCAATTAGCATCTTCTGTAAGTGGTAAAAGATGTTATAGTGAAGACCCAATATATGACTATCTTGATGAATTAAGAAGAAAAGCAATAGCCGGTGAAACTCAATTACTAGAAATAGACACAGCAAAAACAAATGGAACTGCTGGACATTATTTAGCAGTTAAGTATGATGTTTTAGTAACTATCAATGAGTGGTTAGGTGAAGATGCAACAATATCTTATGACATAAATTACAGCAACCCAAAAACTGGTTATGCAACAATATCTGGTGAAACAATAACATTCGTACAAGATGCAGATGTAAGTTTATAAGACTACACAATAGG
>JAGCEE010000052.1 GCA_017650795.1 Clostridia bacterium
ACCTAATAGTTTGAAATTATCATTAAGAACATCTACATATCTTTCTTTATTCTTTGATATTTCTTTTTCATTTCCTGTATATGTCAAATATGGTGTTTGCTTTGCGACAGAAACATCATTAAAATCACTTAAACTTCTATACTGTTCTAATTTAATATCATCAAATTCAAAGTGCTTTTTGAATGTATCAGTAACTGGGATAAAAGTCCAGTTATCTGCTGAAGGAACTTCACCATTCAAATATCTTTTCTTAAAATCATTAAATATAAATGAACTCATTATCTATCCCATCTTTCAAGATAATCTTCTAAATCTCTATTATTAGTTGTTGGATTAGGGCGGTTAGCATACATTTTTATTGTATTTATCGTCTTTGTTGCTATATTATAAGTTAAGTTTGGTGCACCGTATATTGTTTCGTTATTTTCTATATTGATAATATCACTCGTTACTTCTTCGTCAGCATTTGAACTAAAATAATTCTTCCAATCTCCACCAATAGTCTTTCCGTCACCAGCACCGAAGATATTTCTACATCTTATGTTTGCTTCAGCAGCAGAAATAATAGATAAATCTTCAATATCCGAATTACCATAACCATTACTGTTACATAAGAATGAATAACAAATCATTAAATTACCATTTGTAGATTTAATGACTGTTGGACAATACTGGTTCGCTACACCAAATACATTACCCTTATTTTCTTGAACATAAACTGTTTTTTGTGATACTGTCTTTCTATAAAAGTTATTAAACAAAGGAGTACCAGTAGCACCCAAATTTCTACCATAATTTGAGCGGTCGTTATATTCATAAGTTTGGCATACTTTAGTATCGTGTAAGTTTTGGAATCTTTCATTGTAGTTCTTACTAATGTTGTCTTTAGTCAATACCAATGTACTATAATACAACTGACCTACTGCTTCGTTTGGGTATCTTATTGGAACATATAAACCAAATCTATCATTAGGAATTGCTGTACCTTGGACAAAGAAATGGTATGTGTATAAGTATTTTTGTGCTAATACTTCAAGGTTGTTATAGTTTAGTTGAACCATAATATCAAAGATACGGTCCCATCCATCTATGCCATTCCAACAACATAATTGTAACATGTTATCTTTAAAAATGTACAAACACCAGTTCTTTAGAGTTTCTAACCAAAACCAATTTCTATCACCATTAGATACATCAAATACTTCATCAATTAAATTATTTGAAGAATTGATACTACTTGAATAATACTCTGATGGTGTTTTGAATATAGTACCGTCTTTTCGTTTTTCAGCAATAATTTGGTCTGGTGTTTTTGAAGGGCCAGCAATAGTTCTATCTAGTTCGGATGCATATAGAGCAGTACCACCAATTTTATGAAATGAGTCCCATTTATTTAATGTACTATCTACGAATGCGTATGGGTAAATATCACCTGTTTCAACCTGGAACATTGTATATTTCTGTTCTTGTACAACAGGTGTTTCCTGGTTATAATCTATCGTTTGTTCATAATTACTTATGTCATTGTAATTGCTTATATTACCTACAGTATATCTGTTTGGTTCAATAGTAGGTGTTGTATAGTTTTGTATTACAGATTTGTATAGAGTATTAGACCATTCCCAAAATGCGAATGCCCCATATAAAACTAATGGATGTTCACTCTGGGCAATCGTATTAAAGATAGTGTCCGCATTGTTTAAATTACAACGCATATAGAAATATCTTTCATTAGTACGATGTTCCGCACTTAAGAATATAGGGTAAATAAATTCTTTTGTAGTATCTGTTGTAGTTGTTAAATAAGTATCACTGAATGAAAG
>JAGCEE010000053.1 GCA_017650795.1 Clostridia bacterium
ATATAGCCCGATTTACTTGCATTTTCTGGGCGTTGATTTCTAAGCCAACACCCCTCAAAGCAAAACTTTCCATATTCTATAAAATACTTATTAAACACTTCCGCTTGAGTATCGCTAAGCTCTGTTATATTAAATATAGATTTCATTTTAGCTCCCTTTTTAGTATAACATAAAAGAAATAATACTCAAAAAAAAATGACTAATAATATTAGCCATTTTTTATATTGTCTTAGCTTATTTTTCCAACTTTTACTTCAACTTCAAAATCTATACAATGCTTTTGAGCAAAAGGATCTAACCTGTTTTCTACTTCCTCGGCATAATCATTTAGTGTTGATTTTAATTCTCTTTCAAATTTATCCGCCTTGCTTTGACTATCTAATTGTGTCATCATATTTACATATATTTCTAATTCTATTTTAAATTCATCATCATAAGGTTCGCTTACATAAATGCTACTAACATAAGATGATGCCATATTTGGCCAACCAACGTATTTGGTCACAATATAGCCTATTGCACTTTTAACTTGTGCACAAGTGACACCAGAAGATTGATATGATGGAGTATAACTTGGAGTAGGTGTATAACTAGGTGTAGGCGTTGATGTTGTTTGACTTGGCGAAGTTGTACTTACTGGTTTATATGAAGTATCTATTCCATTTTTTTTATTTCGTGCTTTATCCCACATAATTTTCCCCTTTTAATCCACTGCTGAACCATTTATTTTTCTTAAAACTATTACTGCAATTACGCAACCTATTGAAACTAAAATAGAAATTGCAAAAGCAACTGACATTCCTATTAAACAAATTAAAGCAAAAACACCAAGGCCAAGCAAAATTATGCCAAGCGGTATAAGATATATTTGAAGAAAAGAGCACTCGCCCATTCCTATACATATATACCAATACACAAAAAGAACACCGGTTATTGCAATTGATGCATTTGCAAATATGGTTACAAAATTATAACCAACATCACTGCCATTAAATGTACTTGCAAAGATTATTGACATTAAAAGACTTAAAGAAATGCAAGAAACAAAGGTAAAAAGTGCAAGCCTGCCAAAATACCCTTTGCTTGATGTATATGCCACACCAAAAACTGGCCCCATTAAAAATGCCCAAAATATAACCTTATCAAAGCCATCTAAACTTAATTGAGATGCAACGATTCCTAGTGGTGCACAAAGTGCAATAATTGTTAAATATCCTAGGAATAAACCAAGTAAAAAATACTTAAAATTTTCCATATTATATCTCCCTTTTTTTATATTATCATAATAGTTTTTATTTTCATAATATTTTTGCATGTTTTACATATATAAAAATTGATTTTTTTATAAGAATAAAATATAATACAATGTATCAAACCAGTATATAAATAATTTGTGTAAACAAATCACTTATTATAATTTTACAAAAGTATTTAAGGTGAAATTTGGAAAAAGAAAAACAATACATTTATGACAAAAATAGTCCTTCTTTTAAAATAGATGAAAGTATTAGAAAAAAGTTTCATAGTTGCCTTTTTTCTAAGTTTTGTCATGCACTAAATGAATATCAACTCTTACAGCCAAATGACAAAGTTGCCGTCTGCATATCCGGAGGAAAAGATTCTATGCTTATGGCAAAACTTTTTCAGGAATTAAAAAGACATGACAAATTTCCTTTTGAACTTGTCTTTTTGGTTATGGACCCAGGATATAACAAAAAAAATATGGATTTAATAAAGCACAACTTAAAACTGCTAGATATTCCTGCTAAAATATTTAAAAGCGATATATTTGATTGTGTTAGTGATGTAGAAAAATCTCCATGTTATTTATGTGCTAGAATGCGCAGAGGCTACTTATACAACAAGGCAAAAGAACTCGGTTGTAATAAAATTGCTCTTGGGCATCATTATGATGATGTGATAGAAACAATTTTGATGGGCATGCTTTATGGTGCACAAATACAAACAATGATGCCAAAGTTAAAAAGCACTAATGTTGAAGGCATGGAACTTATTAGACCCATGTATTTAATTAGAGAACGAGATATTATTAGGTGGAGTAATTATAACAATTTACACTTTATTCAATGTGCTTGTAGATTTACGGAAAGCACCTTTAAACAAGAAGACGAAAATGCGTCCAAACGAAAAGAAACAAAAAAACTAATTGCAAAACTTAAAGAAACGAACCCTCAGGTAGAAGCAAACATTTTTAGAAGTATGGAAAATATTAACCTTGGCACTGCTATTACATACAAAGACAAACAGGGCAACAAACATAGTTTTTTAGATGATTATTAAAGTTTTTTTTGCATTTTTCAAATATACTGGCAAAAGTTTAAAAAATATTAGATTATACTTTTACATTATTTAAACATATGATATAATAAATGTAATAAAAAGGAGAAATATATGGAAGATAAAGAATATGAAAAAGAACAAGGAAGACAATTAAGCGTTTCATCTAAAACACTATTTATTATTTTGGGTGTTATATCTTTAGGGCTTTTAATGCTTGGTAAAATTCTTGCAAACTTTGGTGTTACCAGCGCAGTGCTATTTGGAATTTTAACTGTTCTTATTTATGGCACATCTTTTGCCGGTATGGTTTGTTCATACATGACAGACAAAAAGGTTTCATTTGAGTTTTGGGTTAATTTGGTAGCTTTTGCCCTTGCAGTGTTTACATTTTAATAAACTATAAAAAAACACAAAAAAAATTCATACAATGTATGAATTTTTTTTATTGAAAATATCGTATGGTTTTTACTATTACTTTACAGTTTCATCACCTTTTGATTTTTCTGCAATAAATGCCTTTTTGTAAGCATTGATTTCTTCTAGTAAAGAATCTTGATGTCTTTTTGGTAAATTCCAAAAATCACGATAATCATCCATTCTTACACCATCATACACAACAGTGTATGTATCTAAACCAAATGAAGCAATATTCCACTTTTCCTCATCCCAAGACAATAAATAAGTTAAATTGCCCTTTTCATCTTTTTTTACAAAATGCCAAAAATCTTCTTTTCCTTGTCTTTTAGTTAAAACAACCAAAACGCCATTTTTAAACATAACATTTGATGAATCAAATACATCATTTGCAACATCTATACCTCTTGCATATGCTTCATATA
>JAGCEE010000054.1 GCA_017650795.1 Clostridia bacterium
ATGAGAAGTTTATTTATTAAATGTCCTTGGTCTGAAATACCAAGTAATGAAAATTTTGTTTCTAAGGCACAAATAAAAACTATGTTTACAATTATTATGAAAATTATTGGGTCTAAACGAAAGTGCGAGATGATGCGTGCAGCAGACAAGCATGCAGACGTAAGCCACTATGACTTAAACAATATTGCTGTTTTTAATAGATTTGCAAATGAAATATCTTCAAAAGTTATTGATATAGAAGCAAGCGATTATGTAATGAAGTGCCTTAGAAGTATAAAGGCGTGCAACTATAAAAAAGCAAAAAAGACAATAGAAACACTAACCAAACTTATTTACCCTAATAAAATGAGATTTGAAATGTTTAGCGAGTTTGTTTCAACTCAAAAAAGAAAATTTATTGACTTTTTATATATTTTTAATAATTGTGAAAAGAAAGCATTTGGACCAAACTCAGAAGAAATTTTGCAAATTTCAAGAGAATTTGAACAATACAAAAGCAATGTTTTAGGAAGTATGGATATTAATTTATAATCAACATAATTCGCACATACACAAAAAAAGCAATGCTTGATTGCTTTTTTTTATACTTTTTAACAATGATGATAAATTTTTTTATATTGTTTTAATGTGCCTATGCTCAGCAAACTTTTTTGCTACATATTTTGTTGTTTTTGGAAAATAGTTTAAACATATTTCTAATAACTTTGCATGTTTGCCAAGTATTATTTTTTTACGCCTTTTTGACAATCCCTCTACAATTCTTATTGCCATATTTCCGATAGGTCTTGCACAACTATCTAGTTTTTTTTCTAAATCTTCTTCTTGCTGTTTGTATAATTCCACCCTAACTCCCCTTAAAACACACCAAGAAATATAAATTTCTTCATATTCTCTAGATAACATTTCGGTAAGTTTTTTTAAAGCATCAATATTTGCAACATAACTCGATGCCCCTTTATTAACGCATAATGAAAGTGGACAAGCAATATTTAAAATAGTTGGCGTTCTACTTTTTTTAAGAAAAGGAAAAAAATATCTTATAGAATAAATGCTGGTTAAATAATTTGTATTTATACTTTTTACAATGCTAGCAACCGGTTCTTTGTGAAAATTTGAGAATTTTGATAAGGAATATTTGCAGTTAATTAAAATGTCTATGCCAACATCGCCAAGTTCCGTTGCAAAAGATTGCCAACTTTTTGGCGAAGAAGTATTAAACGAATAAAGTGAAATATTACTTTTTAACAAGTCCACTTTTTCAAGTTTTTTTAACTCGGTTGTATCTTCATCTATCGCCATTACTTTGCAATCATATACAGTCACAAGATAATATATTAGATTTCTGCCAAGCACCGAAGATGCTCCAACAATTGCTACACTTTTACCCCGAAGCCAATGTGTATTCATTTTTTTTACCTCTTTTATTATTTTTGATTAAAATAAACATTTTATACACATTTTATAAACACTAAAACAAATAAAAATTTTATATTTTTTATTATTGCATTAAATACAATTTATTAAAATATTTGATAAATATTTAATACAACAATATATTTGCATTTTTTGTATTGATTTATTGTTATAAATATGTTATATTTATACTCATGGAACTAAAAGATAAATCATTACCACAAGTCAGTGACCCACTTCTTTGCAAATTAGTTATTCTATTTACATTAGAAAAAATGGAATTTCCACTTACGGAAAACACCATATATGACATTATATATTATCGCAATAATTGGATGTTATACATGGATTGCAAAGAATACTTATATAAACTGGTTGAGTCAAATTTGGTATACAAAACACAAAGCAAAGACGGCGAAGAAAGATTTAATATAACATACGATGGACGAAATTGTCTGCACCACTTTGGCAACAAAATTGACGGAAAACTTAGAGAACAAATTACAGAATATACAAAAACAAACAGAATGCATTTTAAGCGGTCGCAAGAATATGTATCTACATTCTTTAAATCGGAAGATGGTTCGTATATTGTTGTTCTTAAAATTAGACCAGATACTACACAAGAAGAAGCAATGTTTGAAATAAAGATAAAAGCCCCTTCAAGACTAGCAGCAATAGAGGCTTGCAATAAATGGCAAGAAAATGCCCATATGGCATATGAAGCAATCTATGATATGTTTATAGAAGAAACGTAAAAACTCAAATTAGTAGAGGAAAAAATGAAAATTTTAGAAATAAAAAATTTAACCAAAAGATTTGGAGACCGCATTGCTGTAAACAATGTGTCATTTTCTATTGCACAAGGAGAAATCTTTGGTTTTTTGGGTGCAAATGGCGCCGGAAAATCCACAACTATTAAAATGCTTACCGGTCTTACAACAATTACATCTGGCGATGCCTTAATTTGTGGCTACTCGGTTAAGTATCAATTTGAAAAAGCAATAGAAAATGTTGGCGCAATAGTAGAAATACCCGAGTTTTATAATTACCTTACCGGCTATCAAAACTTAAAGTATTTTGCCAAACTTTCATCTATTACAGACAAACAGCAAATAGACAAAGTTGTTTCGATTGTTGGTCTTAGCGCCAGAATAAACGAAAAAGTTGGTAAATACTCACTTGGTATGAAACAAAGGCTAGGTGTTGCACAAGCACTTTTAAACAATCCAAAACTTCTTATTTTGGACGAACCAACCAATGGTCTTGATGCCAATGGTATTAGAGAGTTTAGAGAATTGCTTAAAAAAATTGCTCATACCGAAGGAATATCTATATTGATTTCTAGCCATATACTATCAGAAATGCAATTATTATGCGACACTATTGGAATTATAGATAATGGTAATTTAATAGAAACAAACACAATAGATTCAATTAAAAAAGAAAGCGTATTTGGTTCGCAATATATAAAATGTAATGCACCAAACTATGCTGGAAAGATTATTGAAAGAGATTATAATTTAAAAGTTAAGATTTGCAACAACAAAGTACTCTTCACTGCCGACGAGCAAACCATTGCAAGAATTATAATCAATTTAACAAAGCAAAAAATATCTGTTTTTGGAGCAGGTGCAGTAGATGCCTCACTTGAAGACATCTTCCTTGCTGTTGTAAACGAAGGTAAAACAGGAACCGATATAATTTAGGGGGAAATGATGAAAAAAATATTTAAAATGGCAAATGCCGAACTAAGTAAAATATTCATGCGACCAAGTATGTTTGTGCTTTTTAGTGTGCTTGTTGTGGCCCTTGTTTTATCTTTTATGTTTTTTAAACCAACATCAACCAGCACAAAGTTTGAATATGCAGACAGTTTTACTAGTAGAATATACACCAATTTTCAAAATGATTATGTAAATATTGAGCACAAATTGATAGACTCAAAGATTGAAATATA
>JAGCEE010000055.1 GCA_017650795.1 Clostridia bacterium
AAACTATGGTTACAAGAAAGCAATTTATGAAGTTCTGCGACAATCACAACATCAAGTATGACGTAGTTGCTGTTTCCCAAGCAAGCCACTATTTCGTTAAGTACAAGGATGCAAAAGACCCTAAACTTGACAAGTCATTAGTACATCCTGCAGATACTTTCATCTATGTTTCATTCACCGATAAAGATTACGATGAAACATACTACCTATACAAACCCTTTGAAAAACTATATGATTCTACCAAACCAGACGATGATGGATGGTACAGCTATGACTCCTATGGTGATATGCACATTCCCGAACCTATCCATTGTTACATAGAAGATGAACTTAGAAGCTTGTTCTCTACCAAGAACTTTTCCAAAAAGGATGTAATTGAAGCCACTGTCCCATTCAATACCCTGGACCAGCTAGAACACCTTTATAGCCAATTCAACCAATTTACCGCCAATGTAAAGGATTTCTATTACGGCGAATCATTCCAACAGGCTATCCAAACCTACAAGAACAACATAAAAATGGCTAAAGAACTTAAACTGGCCAATGAAAACCTTGTAAAGAAAACCCTCCAAATTGCCAAGAGAAAGTATGACCTGTCCGATGATTTCATAAATGGAGATAAGTAACTTATATGTTCCCTAAAAGAAAATTCAAAGCCTTTTGTAAACAACATAACATAGATATTTCAGATTGGAATGGTAGAGATTATGTTACTATCCTTTTCAGGGAAACCAACATAGAACATATTACATCTAAACCACAGAGTCAGTTCATCTATATCAATTTCATAAGAAAGGAATACGATGAAACAAATTTCCTGTATAAGCCTTTCAAGAAAGTATATGATGAAGAATGGGATGAAGATGATGAAAAATGGTTTAACTACGATTCATTCGGCCAAATGACCGTACCACTACCAATACACCTATATCCAAAAGATGATTATACCCGCCTATTCACCGCCAAAACCCTTTCCCACAATAATACACTAACCGCCACAATTCCATTCAATACAATAGAACAACTTGAACACTTATATACAGTAGTTTATCCTAAATTGAATAAGGATATAAAGGATTTCTATAATGGTGAATCATTCCAGAACACCCTGCAAACATACAATGATACACTAAAAACATACAAAGAAGGTCTAAAAAACTTAAAGACACTTAAAAAAGGTGCAATAGATTTACTAGATAAGTCCTATAATATAACAAAGAAGAAAGCAGAAATAGAAGATGAATTTACCCTTTAAAGAAATACTAAGAAAATTAAATTGCTTTGAAGTCCTAGTAGGTGAATGGGACTATTTCCCACAGAAATACCAAGATATGTTTACTAAGTATATGAATGAACACTTTAAATGTACATCTGAACTAGAAGATAAGTATTCATTTATAGATACTTACTTTAAAGAATCTTGTGGAATGTCCTATAAAAAAGCAGTTGAACTATGCAATAAAGGTAAGGAAGTACACGAAAAGATAAAGAATATACAAAAAGACTTTGCC
>JAGCEE010000056.1 GCA_017650795.1 Clostridia bacterium
AACCAGATTCAAAAGGTTTTAAAGAACTACAAGGACATTAAGATTAAGTTGAAGATGGAAGAAATTGACAAGGATTTTAAATGATTGACGAGAACTTAATAAAAGCTGTAGCTAAAAAATATGATTTGTTTGTAAAGTATGAATGCAAAAAACCAGGTGTAAATAGCTACACTTTGGTTTTAGATGGTAAAGATATTTGTTACTATTCTACATTTAGGGCTGGTTGGGTTCAACTTTGTACACAAGTTTATGTTGATTGGTTTATTACTGATAAACCAAAGGTAGGATTCGGTGATAAACATTCAATGCGAAATGAAAAAATGTTCTTAGAAGCTCTACAATATCTGGTACCGACTTATAACAAATTAAAATGTGTAGTATCACAAATCCAAAAAGAAGTAAAGGTTGAAACCAAACTAAACGATTTAGAAAAGGACTTTAAAAATGACTAAAGAAGAAGTAATATCCTATATTAAGCAAAAGAAAAACATTGAACACGAAATTTCCGGCATTTACAAACACACAGAATTATCGTGGATTCAAGATTCAGGGTTGAATGTTTTTACAGCTATGTTCTTTGATAATTCAATGGGTAAAGAAAATAACTTTATTGTTTCATCTGGTGCTGGAGACTATTCAAGAAAATGTGCTATTGGTAGACAAAGACAAAAAACATATAAACTTAATAAATTAACTCCTAAATTATTGGATGAGATTGTAGACGAAGTTATGCCAAAAATGTATGGTGAAGTAGAAAAAGCAATTAAATTATATAAAGAAAAGAAAAAATTGAAAGAAATTGAGAAAGATTTTGAATAGTAAATAAAGTTTTACATATTTTTAAGTTTAAACTCTTGACAATAGCCAAGAGTTTTTCTATATTATAGGTACAACAATAACAAAAGAGGTAACAATATGAGAAAGAAATCCGAAACCAATTCTAAAGTAATCAAGACCGTTCCCGCTATCAAGGATGTGTGTGAACTTATCGTAGACAATGACAATGTGGCAATCGTTAAGTTCCATAATGAAACGGAAGAAGATAGAATAAAGCTCCTTGCCATTGGTTGCTTTAATGGTTCAGAAAACCTTTATTGCGTAACCAAGCGAAAATCCACTTTTGATAAGCAATATGTGAAGTCAATTGACATTCACAACGAATCTTTCACATTTGATTATGGTGGAGGAAGTGATTCTTGTGTTGGCCGTGCTACACATCGTAGAAATGACTTGATTAAGGAATTTATGAAGACGCAGGGTGTGCGAAATATTGACTAAAATTTACAAAAAATATTAAGATAATGGTTGACAATGTTCAACCATTTTTCTATATTTAATCTTGTAAGACATTTAACCAATGAGGTAACTATGACTCGTATTGAAATTCTTGAAACCGAAATTCGCAAGCACCAGGAACTTTACTACAATCACCAGCCGGTTATTAGTGATGGTGAATTTGATGCCCTTGTAGATGAACTTACGATGCTTGACCCGGACAATGAATTGCTTACAACCAAGATTGGTGCTGACCACACTGAAGGTTTCACCAAGGTAAAGCATAACATTAAGATGGGTAGCCAAAACAAGGCTAATACAGAACCCGAAATGAATGGTTGGCTTTCTACGATTGACAATTCATTTGTTCTTGGTGGTTTCAAGATGGATGGTAATAGTGTTCGTCTTACCTATAAGAATGGTGAACTTGTTCAGGCAGCTAGCCGTGGTGATGGTGATTGGGGCGATGATATTACCGAAAATGTTAAGAAGATGAACTTTGTTCCTTTGAAGTTGAAGGCAACACCCAATTACACTGGTGATGTTCGTGGTGAAGTTCTTCTTTCTCGTAAGAACAAGGAAAAGTATTACCCGGAATTTAAGAATTGCCGAAATGGTGCTAGTGGTATTATGAAACACCTTGATGGTTCTGGTTGTGAATACCTTGATGTGGTTTGCTACGATGCCCAATACCTTTCCGAAAATGAAGAATTTGGTACTCAGGAAAACCTCATTAATTTCCTTGAACAGAATGGTTTCAAGGTTGCAGAATATCGTTTCTTTAAGAACCTTACGGGAAAGATGGCTATTGATTACCTCAATACTATCTTTGATGATTTTGATAACCTTGAATATGATATTGATGGCATTGTGTGGAAGCAGAATGTGATTGATATGAAGGATATGAAGAATGAACGCCCCAAGACAAATATTGCTTTGAAGCCGGCTAAGGTTTACAAGGAAACGATTCTTGAAAACATTGAATGGCAGGTTCGTAACGGGACGCTTACGCCGGTTGCCATTCTCAAGCCCGTAGACCTTCAGGGTGCTACGATTTCTAAGGCAAGTCTTTGTAATGTTGCTTGCTTGGAAGATATGGGCATTGAAATTGGTCATAAGGTTCTCATTTGCAGGTGCGGTATGATTATTCCTAAGATTGTTAAGGATATTGATACCGGCAAATATGCCAAGGGTTATGAATTTTAAAAAGATTTCAAGGGGTAAACTATGAACAAACGATTCTTTATGTCTGACCTAGCAAATGATTATCTTCGCAGAAATAACATCAAGCGAAATTATCTTTTGTACCCAAGTGAAATAGGTTCACCTTTTACAATTAAGTTTGATTTGAAAACTAAACAAAAGACGGTATTGAGTAAACTAGAAGTAATAATGTTACTAGAAAAGGAAGCAAACAATGTTTAAAACAGCAAAAGATTTTAAGGATTATATCAAGAAAACACTAAAGTCAAAGGGTGCTTGTTCAGCACCATCACAAGCTAGTATTTGGCAGATATATCGTAGTAAGAAGTTCCGTCCGGTAGCTAAGTCCTACCACCCTACTGGTGATGCTGCCTGGCCATTGGAAGGCACTGGTAATGTAATTTGGAAGAACACAAAGGGTGCTTGTGAACAAAATAATGGTCATTTGTATTGTGCTTTCTACTTAGGATATGATGATAATATTCTTCGTGATATGCCGTTGTTCTTTATCCACTTTGAATTTGATTCAAACAACATTTATAATGTTGGAATAGAACTTTTGGCTTGTGATATGCTTTTGCGTGTTCCAAAGAATCCATTAATCAAACACATTTTTAATTTGTTCTAAAGGAGAACTAAAATGAATTGGCAACAATGGCTTGATGATGTGTGGGTGGAATTTGTAAAATGTGATAGCTCGGTTACTATGGCAGACAAGCCGTTATATTTTCCACCAAAGGTTTACACAAATCCACAGTCCGATGACTTAGTAGGTCATTTATACGATTGGTATAATGCAGGTATGAGTTCAAAACTAGCTGCAGAACAAATGATTTATATTGAAACTTAAAGGAGTACAAAAATGGTACAAAAGATTACTATTGAATTAGATGTTGAAAGCCCAAATGGTCTTAGTGATTTTGATTTGGGTGAAGTAAAGGAAGCAGTAAAGCGAACACTTTACGAATACGATAACTTTACAGGAATCCTTCTTGAAGATGAATACCATCTTCCCGAAGTATCTGTTTCTTGTACCGAAGATAATGAAAATGCGGAAGAAACTGAATAAACCCAAAATTAAGTTCAACTTTGATAACATTTTAAGTCTTAATCGTAATTTGGATTTATCCAATATGAAAGAGATTGATAAATGGTTCAAGTTGGTTTCTGAACACACTGGAATGATATACTCTCCAGCCAATGAAAAAGAATATGCTAAACTTACACAAAGGTTTAGCAATTCTTGTGTGTTTTTCTGGTTTAATGATGTTGACAAAACATTTTATTTCAAGGTAGTGCTTGATGATGAAGTTTTTCTTTCTGGTGATGCTTATGAATTTAGGGACAAAGTAAATTTCTACACTGATTTTTTTAAACCCGACGATTATCTAATGTGGCATTCGGTAAGGGAAGTTATTGATGAACTTAAAAAAATCAATAATGGAATAAAGCAATATTATATTGACAAAAAGAAAAAAGATTTATTGAAGGATTTCCAATGATAAAAGAAATTTTAAACTACCTTTGGGAACTCTTGAATATTGACGCCTTAACCGTTCCAGAAACGATTATCAATGATATTAAGGACAAGTACCATAACTACAAAATAAACAAGCTGATAGCCTATTATAAGCCCAAATTACAAGCATTGGTAGATAAGTATGGGCTTGAATGGGAATCAAGAGATTTGTGGTTAAGACACGGTGAATTGGATTCTATATGTTACAAAGGTCACCCGATAATTTGGATGAATAGGTTTTACTATCTTGATACTTGTGGATTCTTGAATTATGCTTATTCATTTAAAGTTGCAAAGAAAATTGGTTATGATAACAAGTATGAAATGTACTATATGAACAAGAACACAAACAAGTATCTTTCAATGAAACAACTTGAAGAAATAGTAGATAATTTTTTAAAAAATGTTAAAGCTGGTCAGATTGAAATAAAGAAAAGAGAATTGGAAACTGACTTTTGTAATTAATTTTTTACAATACATTTATTGACAAAATCAATGGATGTTTTTATTTTTAAATTAAACTTTAACAATGAGGTAACTTATGTCTTGTGGTAATGCGATTTATGCAGGTTCTTTCAACCCCTTTCATGCGGGTCACCTTAACATTATTCAAAGGGCTGAAAAATACTTTGATAAAATCACCATTCTTATTGCTGTAAACCCAAATAAGAATTATGTGGTAAGTGCTTTGGAACGAAAGAATCAAATTGAAAGCATTATTAGCAAACTGAAGTGGCGAAATTCCACCCCAAAGGTTGATATTCTTGGTAAGGATGAATTTATTGCAGACTATGCTGCAAACAATGAATGTAAAACCATTATCAAGGGGCTTCGTAATGGTGAAGATTTGGAAAGCGAAATGTCACAGGAATATTATAATAAGACAATCAATCCTTGGTTGGAAACGATGTATTTTTCTACCGACCCCAATATGAAGTATTTGTCCTCTTCGGCTGTTCGTAAGTTTACGGCTATGGAAGAATTTGATTTTATTCGTTATATGAAGAAAGTGAACTTTATGAAGGATTTGTCTATTGAAGATAATGAAGCATACTTGAAAACAATTTACAAGAGTTACAAAAATGGTTAATGCTGACGGCGTATATAAAGAAGTTGAACATACTATAAAGAATGTTGAAACTATTCAAAATTGTTTGAGTCAAATTGAACAAGAGTTTACCGACACGAATTATCCTAATTGGAAATTTGAAGTTGAATTGAATGGTAAACTTAGTGGAAACCCTGTGTGTTATGTTATTGGTGAAACAAAAGAAAGGGGTTTGAATTGCTCAGCTAAGATTGGAATACAATTTAGATGTTGTAAACAAAAACCGACCGTTAATATAGAAGTTGCAGGTCTTCGCTTCATTTGTTTGGATAAAGAATATTTAGATACAATGCATCAATTCACATCTATGCCAAATGTTCCATTTGAATTGTTAAGGGTGATTTGTAAAATTCTTGATGAAACAAAGTATGAACATCTTGTAAACAAAGGAACAAAAGAATTAAAAATTGAATTGAAGAAATTTGACTTAAATAAGGATTTTAAAAATGGCTAATTATGCTATAATGGATAAGAAATATAAAGAAATGTTTGATACCATAGATAAGGTTAGAGCATATCTTGAACCTATTGCCGACAATATTTGTGGTGAAACTGGATTAAGTAGTGATTATTCTACCGATAATATATATTATCCTACAACAGGTCATTTTAATTTTTATTTACAAGGTGAATACTTTGGTAAAATTTGCGTTAATATGGATTACAACAAATCCACAGAAGAAAACATTGTAGTGGAAGTAAGATTGATGTTTTATTCAGTCCTTAAAATGCATACCACTACATCGTTTTCCAAAACAAAGGTTTCTAACAAATGTAAGATTGAATGGGAAAGACAATTACAAAGAAATATTGCTGACGATAAAGAATACAAGAAATGTATGGATTGGCTAAGATTGCTAATCAAGCAATACAAAGTTCTTAATGTAAAGAAAAAGAAATATGAAATAGATACGGATTTTGAAGAATGATTTTGACCACTGAACAAATAAATGAATTATTGGATAGACTAAAGCCACTTGGTTGTACAACTTACAATGGTCTTTTTGTAGACAATGTAAGCATTTTGTACAAGTATGATGCGGTGTTTGAATATCGTAAGGGAATGAATGGTTATAGCTTGATTCAAACAAGCCCAGCAAGCATTTTGGCGGATGGTAATAGCACTATCTGGTCAGCCCATAATTATCAATTACATTATTTTAATAATTCCACTTTTGATGTAGATGTTATTGAAAAGGTTGTACAAAAATATATTACAGCAACAGAAAAGCAAGAAAAAGAAGATAAAGTAAGAAAGAAAAAGAAAGAACTGGAGAAAGATTTTGAAGAAATCAACTAAAGAATTTCTTGAACAAAACGGTTTCGTTTATGAAAATCGTGATGATGGTGTTTTTTACACACATAATTTCAGCATCTGTCACAAATATAAACAATGTTATAGTAGAAAATACACTAGCTTTGAAATTAGTTTCTATATAGTTCCACAAATTGACCATAGATTTAGCCAAAATCAAACTATCTATAAAATGAAAACAAAGGGTGAAACTAAGAAATACAAAGAGGCTTATAGGTATTATAAGGATTGTGTATTTTTCAAAATGCGAGATGTGGAAATTTCATACAGTAGATATGATACACCAGAAAGCCCTTTAAACTTACAACCCGATGCCATTACTTATGCTGGTGTTCGTAAGTTGCGAGCATTACACAAAAAGTATTGCCCAACAATTCGTAAAGGAAATTGGAAACATTTAAGTATCAAACAACTAGAAAAGCTTCTTGAAGAATTTGACAGGTTTGATAAGGAAATTATTTTAGCCTTGAAGAAAAAGCGAATCAAAACTAAAGTTGCCGATATAGAAAAAGACTTTTAGTAAAGAAAATTTTACATAAAAATAAAGTTTAGCTATTGACATATTCAATAGCTTTTTCTATATTAAGGTAACAACAAAAGAGGTATTAACTATGTTTATTGAACTTATTGATAAAAAGAACCAAAATACATTTGGAAATCTTAAAGCAATTAAGCTTCTAAGTGATGGTGATGTTTCTGAAGGTGTAGAATTGTATCTTGACGGTGTTACACCTATTGTAATTCGTAAAACAAAATGTGATTACAAATCAATAGAAATCTTTGGTTTATATAAACACAAATGGGAAATTAAAGAAGATGAACCAATTGTCGGTCCGATAAATCATATTCTTTATGGTAATGTTTCACTTTTTGCTGAGGATGAATCAGCTATCACTTATGAACAATTTTACAAGTTTATCAAAGAAATACTAACATTCTAACAAGAGAGGTAAACTATGGCAACTGGAACACTTGAACAGAAAGATTTTATTATGGCATTTGCCACCAAGTATGAACGATACATCCCTGAAGCAAAGGATGATATGCGGGCAAGTGATTGTTTGAAGAAAAAGAACCCCATTGTAGCTGCGACAGCTCAGTTGAAGCGAATTACGGATAGGGATAAGTTCTATCGCCGACTCAAGGCTTTCCTTCAGCATGGAATCAAGATTCAGTCACTTGAAAATACGGCTTTTGAATATATGGATTGCGATGAATGCCGTGAATGGCTTAGTTCTGCAATTCAGGTCTATGCTGGTGATGATACCAAGGAACGAAAGGATAAGAAGATTACCAAGCTGGCCTTGATGTTTACTATGTAATGAGGTATAAAATGATTAACATTTACAAGATTTATACAAAACAAGCCGGTGTATTCGCACCACCAGAAAGATTGCTTGTGGGTAGTTATCCAAAGAGCATACTTACCTTTGAACAAGCAACAGCTATTGTAACTAATTGGAAAAATAATCCCGAACCAAACTACAAATATGAAGTAGAAGAGGTGTAATTTGAATAACTAAAGGAGTGTCTTATGAGTATGCTAGATATACAACCATTTATGCGGCAAGTTGCCAAGAACAATCAAAAACTTTCCAATGAAGAAGAAATTGGGTATTTCAAGATTGTACACTCTGACAATGTTTCACAAGATGTAAAGAATCTGGCTATCAATAAGATAATCCAAAATCACATTTTGTTCGTTGTCACTTGTGCTAAGAAGTTCGCCAATAAAGCCATTGAAGTACAAGACCTTATTCAAGAAGGCATTATTGGAATGAAAACAGCCATTCTAAAGTACAATGAAGATGGTGATGTAAAGTTTTTGAGTTATGCCGTTTGGTATATTCTTCAAAGAATTAGAAAGTATGTAGATTCTTGTTCAAGTGTTATCTATGTGCCAATCAATCGTAAGCAAGAAGCTGACAAGATTACACATAAACTTAAAACAAAGAACCTTGCTGACCTTAATCTATCCAAAGAAGAATTAGATGAATACCAAACCATTATTAATGCTATCAATGTTGATTCTTTGAATGCTGTCATTCCAGGATTTGAAAATGAACAAAAGGAAATGATTGATAACATTGAAGATTCTACTTTTGTTGATGAATTAGAAAGTGCTGATTTGAATAAGCAAATCAATTTACTTTTAAATGGTTTACGTGAAAGGGAAATTGATATTGTAAAGCAAAAGTACGGTATTGATGGTTATACACCAATCAAGCTAATTGAAATTGGTGAATACTATGGTCTGCGTCACCAAAGGATTTCACAAATCAATAAGCAAATCTTGGTAAAGCTGAGACGTAAAATCAAAAAAGAAAAACTTAATTTCAATACATTTATTTAATTGTAAACTATTTTTTACAATGTTACCTCCTAAATCCATTGACAAAGTCAGTGGATTTTTCTATATTAAACTTGAACAATTAACAAAGAGGTACAATATGTCAACTTTCCTTTTCGTCCTTCTCATCATTGGCTGCGTTTTTACTGCATTTTCTATTTTTCAATGCATTTTCTCTGACGATGAAGATGTTCCAACAAAATTTATTGGCGGAATTATCCGTTTGACTCTTATGATTCTCGCATGCGTATTTGGTGGAACTTGGGCTTTCGTGATTGGCATTATTTTTGGTGCAGTTGGTTGCGGATTAAGTGTTATTGATTCGGCTATTAAGCAACATCCTGTTAGATGTATTATTAGCCTAGTTATGATGATTCTGTTCATTGTTGCTCTTGCAAACAACTAATTAATTAACAACAAAACAAAGAGGTAACAAATGATTGACAATTACACCAAGTCCAACAAGATTCTTACAGTAGCCCTTAACAAGTTCAATGGTGCTACTTATCGTAAACTCCTTTCTGATAAGGGTGATAGGGAAGCAAATTCTCAGGCTTTGATTGACTACCTTTGTGATAAGTTTAAGCTCCCGCGTGTTCGTGTGAACATCGCAGACAAGCCTCGTACACAAAAGGGTCGGTGCACTATTCACGGTTTCATTCGTGTTTCGCAGAATGCATTCAACCCAAAGGATGTAAAATCTCAGTACATCAACATTTACAATCTTACAGCAAAGACCCATAAGGTTGTAGCTATCAAGACCTTTGCCAATACTTTGATTCACGAATTTATGCACCACTACGATTACCATTTCTTGAAGCTCACCAATTCCCTCCATACCGCAGGTTTCTACACAAGAATTAGTGATTTGGAAAAAAAGTTGGCTGCATAAGCCTTTTTCTATTGACAATCCTAAATTAATTTTCTATATTTTCATTAGAACTTAAAAAAGAGGTAAACTATGACAAATATTCAGACCCTTGCTAATGCCCATAAGTGGAATCTTCCTACCGTTTGTCCGGTATGTGGTGGTGAACTTGTTCTTTCTGACAATCATTGTCAATTGAAGTGTTCAAACGAATTTTGTAAGTCTAAGATGAGTGGGCGAATTGCTAAGTGGACTGGTACCATTGGGGCTAAGGAATTTGGTCTGAAGACCATTGAAGTTCTTATTGACAATGGGGTGATTGATTCTATTTCTTCCCTTTATTCTATGGACTTGGATAAGATTGCAAACATTGAAAGAATGGGTAAGCGTTCAGCAGCCAAGATGAAGAAGGAACTTGATAGCCATAAGGAAATGACTTTGGCTAAGTTCGTGGCTGGTTATAACATTGATGGTGTTGGTGAAACTGTCATTGACAACATCATCAAGGCTAAGGGTTTCAAGTCCTTTGGTGATTTCTTTGCTTATTCCAAGTCCCCCAATCGTTTTGTTTGCGATGGTGTTGGTGATATTATTAGCACCAAGCTGGCAACTGGTTTGGATGCCCTTCGTGAAGATATGGAAAAGACAATCAATTTCATCACAATCAAGGTTGCAGCACCGAAGGTAGTTAATACCAATGGTTCTCTTGGTGGTAAGTCTTTTTGCTTTACTGGTGCGGCTTCTCGCCCAAGAAAGGAACTTTGGGAAATGGTTGAAAAGAATGGTGGTGTTATCCACGAAAGCATTAAGAAAGATACCGATGTGCTTGT
>JAGCEE010000057.1 GCA_017650795.1 Clostridia bacterium
AAATGTTTGCAAACAGCAAGAAAAACAATCACTATGCTCTGGCTATTTCTTGTATTCATAAATCAAAAATCCACTATATTTTTATAGTGGATTTATAATAATTTAAACTGTTTTATCTATGTTCTCTTAATTTTCTAAGATATGGAGGAATATCGGTATCATCTGGTACATCTAATCTAGAAGTTTGAACACCACCATTGTTTGCATATGATACATTTTTATCATTTCTAAATCCAAGTCCACTTGGTTCCTGATTTTCTTGTGCTGATGCAGATGGCATTGCTCTTCCTATTGGAAAGCCTTCGTATCTTCTATTAGAAAAATTGTTCACTGCCTCAACATTTTGTTTAACTTTGCTTAGGTTGTTTTTATCGTCACCAAATTGATTGTCGGCTGATTGGAAACCTGTTGCAATAATTGTGATTTCTACTTCATCGTT
Organism: Clostridia bacterium; assembly: GCA_017650795.1. GTDB lineage: Bacteria > Bacillota > Clostridia > Christensenellales > UBA1242 > HGM11367. The sequence continues at coordinate 440 of JAGCEE010000057.1, forward strand.
AAGAGATTCATCAATTCCCGAACCAAATATAATATTACATTTTGAATCTACAACTTCTTTTACAAGGTCGGCTGCCTCATAAACTTCGTCTAATGCAAGGTCTAATCCGCCTTTAACATTTATAATTACACCAGTTGCACCCTCTATTGTTGTTTCTAGTAATGGACTAGATACAGCTTGACGAACTGCCTCAATGGTTTTGTTCTCGCCCTTAGACCTACCAATACCCATATGAGCAAGTCCTCTATTTTTCATAACTGTTCTAACATCGGCAAAGTCTAGATTTATTAAGCTTGGAGTGACAATTAAGTCTGATATTCCTTGAATACCTTGACGAAGAACATCATCGGCATACATAAATGCCTCAATAATTGGAGTGCCCTTTGGTACAAGTTTTAATAGTTTATCATTTGGAATAATAACCAATGTATCAACATATTTCTTTAAGTTTTCTAGGCCTTTTTCACAGTTATCTATTCTTGTTTGACCTTCAAAACCAAATGGTTTGGTGACTACTGCAATAGTTAAAATACCCATTTCTTTTGCTATTTGAGCAACTACTGGTGCAGCACCTGTTCCTGTTCCACCACCCATTCCGGCTGTGATAAAAACTAAATCGCAGTCTTTAAGCATTTCTGATATGCTTGCTTTTGACTCCTCTGCTGCTTTTTGACCAACCTCTGGGTCGGCACCAGCACCAAGACCACGAGTAAGCTTTTCTCCTATTTGAAGTCTGTGTTCTGCCTTTGATAGTAAAAGTGCTTGTTTGTCTGTGTTAATTGCAACAAACTGTGCACTAGTAATGTTGGCATCTATCATTCTATTAACGGCATTATTTCCGCCACCACCAACACCAATTACTTTTATGTTAGCAACTGCTCCTACATTTAAATTATTGTACATCTTAATTACTCCTTTATCTTTTTGTTATTCTTTTTAATATTTTTAATATTATGTTTGTCTTGTGTTTTTGCTCTTGTGTTATTGCCATATTAAGCAATCCTAAACCGGCAGAAAAACTTGGTTTTGTGTACTGCAAACTTGGAGGTGATAAAATCTCTATATTAACACCAAAAGTTTTTGATAAATAATCTCTAGCTCCCTTTATAAAGCATATTCCGCCGCCTGTCAAGTAAAATGGCATTTTATACAATTCTGCCTTATTTACTGAGGTTAAGCACTTATTTATAAGTGAGCATATCATATCTAACCTTGCAAAAACTATTTCATTTGCTTGTTGCATTGGTATTGGCACAACATTTGTATCTCGATGTATTTCATAACCATCGCCAAGTGCAGGAACAACAGATAAAACTATTTGTTTTTTTATTTCTTCTGCTTCTTTATATGATATTTTTAAACATTCAGATAAATCGCTGGTCACTTGACCACCACCAACAGAAAAAGAACTAAGTAGTTTTAATCCATTTCCGTGCACAATGGAAACCGAAGTAGAAATGAAACCACAATCTACAACAATACAAGGAATGTCTCTTTTTTCTTGCGAAACAATGTATGTGTCTGTTGCAAGTGTTGCCGACAAATATTCTACAACACTAATACCAAAACTTCTAAGAGCAACGTTTATTTTGCTAATGAATGGTGTTTCTGCATAAATATAACTTATTTCGCCACTTATTCTTGTGCTCTTTTCTCCAACTGGGTTTAGCACTTTCCTTCCATCATCTAGCACAAAGTAAACTGGCGAACAACTAATCAAAACATAATTTGTGTTATCTTTTAATTCGTTTACTTTTTCATAAATATCTAAAATATCATTTTCGGATATTTTTCGCCTTTCGCCAAAATTTTGAACAAATGTTTTATTCTTTATTATGCTAAAATCGGCAGGAACACCAACAAATATCTTCTTAATGCTCTCTCCTGCATTTATTTCTGCCTTAGAAAGTGCACCAGAGATATCGTCATTTAATTTGTCTGGTTCTACAAATTCGCCATTATAATATCCACTATATTCTGCCTCAAAAAAACCGGCAACTTTAAGAGTATCATTTATTCCCCTACAACCGATAAACACAGATACTTTGGATGTTCCTATGTCCATAACTGCGACATTTTGCGACTTTGACAACTTAAAATCCCCCACTTGCAAAAGTTTACTTTATCTAATAGTTAAATATGCAAAATTTATGCATAAATATTTATTAGATGTTATCATTATACATAATATAATATTTCGTGTCAACATAGATTTAAAAATATTTTAAGAAAATATATTTATTGTAAATAAATATTTATGTATTTATGACCACATATTACAAAAAGAGGCAACCAATTAAGTCGCCTCTTTTTATTCATGTATTAAAATTTAGTTGTCGTCCTCTGGATCAGAAGTGAATAAATCTTTAAGTTCGTCCATGTTATTTGCCTCTTCTTCTTCGGGAGGAATGTCGCCATAAGCATTGTCGTCTATTACTTTTATTCTATCTGCAACAACTCTTGTTTTTGGTATTATATCTTTATCAACAAATGTTGTATACTCACCAATCCATCTTAGTTTAATATCTTTTGATTCACCATTACGATGTTTTGCAATAGATAATGTGCATATTCCTGGCTCATCTTCCGATGTGACATCATTATACATTTCTGGTTTATAAATAAATAGTACAATATCTGCATCTTGCTCTATTGAGCCTGATTCTCTTAAATCTGAAAGTTGTGGTTTATGGTCACCCTTACGTTGATCTGGTGCTCTAGAAAGTTGTGAAAGCACCAAAATAGGAATATTTAATTCTCTAGCGGCAACTTTTAGTTCACGAGTCATTTGAGAAACTTCGTTTTGACGATTTTCGCTATCTTTTTTCTTGCCCGAGGTCATAAGTTGAAGATAGTCAATCATAACAAGGTCAAGACCTTTTTCACGCTTTAATCTACGGCATTTGCCCAAAATTGACATTGGTGTATTTAATGGAGAATCGTCTATATAAATATCGGCATCACTTAGTTTTTTATTAGCTTCCCAAAGACTTTTCCATTCTTCTGAATCCAAATTGCCCTTTAATGCTTTTGACATAGAAACAGATGCCACCGAGCAAATAGCTCTTTGTGTTATTTCAAGTGCAGACATTTCTAGGTTAAAAACTGCACATTTCTTTTTTTGTTTAATTGCTACATTTGTAATAATATTCATTGCAAAAGATGTTTTTCCAACACCAGGACGAGCAGCAAGGAATATTAAATTTGAATTTTGAAGTCCGTTTGTGACCTCATCAAAATCTTTAAAACCGGTAGGTATGCCTCTTATTCCATTTTTATTTTTTGATAACATATCAAATTTGTTTATTACCTCGCCGGCTGGACCAGATATATGTTGCAGTTGTGTTTGCTCTTGTGTTTTACCAATTTCAAAAATGCTATGTTCGGCAAATTCGATTGCTTTTGATTTATCGTCTGCTTCGTATGTGTTTTCTATTATGTCATTACATGATTTTATTATTGTTCTAAAAGATGAGTCTCTTTTTACTATTTCTAAGTAAGTATTGTAATTTGCTGTGCTTGGAAGAACGTTTGTAAGATTTGTTATGTATTCTATTCCACCAACATCACCAAAAACTCCCTCTAATTCCAGTTCATCGGCTAGTGTGACTAAATCTATTACGATATTTTTTTTAAGTAAGTTTTGCATTGCTTCAAAAATTGTTTTGTTTGCATTAGAATAAAAATCGTCTTTTGAAATGTCGTTAAGAATGCTATATGCAATTTCGTTATCCATAATACATGCAGCAAGCACTGCTTGCTCTGCCTCTATATTATGTGGCATAACATTTGTTGACCTTGTTTTTTTCTGCTCTTTTTTATCCACAATGAATCTCCTTTAATCTTTAAATGGGTCGAAGTTAGAAGTGCGCTTTTTTTCTTGTTTTTCTTTTCTCTTTAAATAAATTGCATATTCTAAAAGAAAAATAGCAATACCAACCAAAATTGTGCAAACAAAAATTGCCCAAGTTGGAACATTTAATATGGTAAGTATAGTTGCAACAACTAGCATAAAAGGAAAAGCAATTAACAAAAGTATAAAAGCTCTTTTAACTAATAGTTTTGCATCATAAACGGAATTGTTGTTCATTTGTCCCCTTTTGTATTTTTACTATATCAAAGTTTAGTAAAAAAGGCAAATTTAATAATCAATTTTTGTTGTTATATTTAATCAACAGAGATTTCGCCTCTCATGATTTTTCCACGTTCACGCATACGCATGTTGTGGTCTAAAATCTTTTTTCTCATTCTTATTGATTTTGGAGTCACTTCCAAATATTCGTCTGGTGCTAAAAATTCTATGCAATCTTCTAGGCTCATAATTCTTATAGGAACAAGCCTTAGTGCTTCATCTGCACCTGATGAACGACAGTTGCTTAAATGCTTTGTTTTGCAAACGTTTACAACAATATCATCACCTTTCGGATTTTGCCCAACAACCATACCACCATAAACAGGAACACCAGCGCCAATAAACAAATCGCCTCTTTCCTGTGCATTAAATAATCCATACACAACGCTTTCGCCGGTTTCAAATGCAATAAGTGAGCCGTATTCCCTTGCATCTATTTCGCCCTTATATGGCTCGTAGTCATAGAAAACCGAACCCATTATTCCTTCGCCTTTTGTATCGGTTAAAAGCTCACTTTTAAATCCAAAAAGTCCACGTTCTGGAACATAGAATTCTAGTTTCATACGGCTTCCTTTTGGTGACATAGATATAAGTTCACCTTTTCTTACACCCATTTTGTTCATAATTGTACCTACGCTATCGGCAGGAACATCAACGGTTAGTTTGTCTATTGGCTCACATTTAACACCATCTATTTCTTTAAATCTAACACGAGGGTTGCTAACTTGAAATTCATAGCCATCTCGCCTCATGTTTTCTATTAAAATGCTAAGGTGCATTTCGCCTCGCCCACAAACAGTGAATGCATCACTTGATTGTGTATCGTTTACTCTTAAACTTAAATCTTTTACTGCTTCTTTATATAATCTATCTCTTAAATGTCTACTTGTGACATACTTTCCTTCTTTTCCAGCAAATGGAGAGTCATTAACCAAAAATGTCATTTCTACACTTGGCTCGGCAATTTTAACAAATTCTAATGGCTCTACTCTTTCTGGTGCACAGATTGTATCGCCAATCATAGTATCATCAATTCCTGCAATAGAACATATATCTCCCATAGAAACTTCGTGTGTTTGGTTTCTTTTTAAGCCTTCAAAAGTGAATAATTGTACAATTTTGCCTTTAACCTGTTTGTTTGGGTCATGATAATTGCATACAACAACATTATCTCCAACGTGGAATGTTCCACTCTCTACCTTTCCTATTGCTAATCTTCCAACATAGTCATTTTGTTCGGCAGAAGAAATTAGCATTCTTGCAGGAGCACTTACATCGCCCTCTGGTGCAGGGATGTGATTTAAAATAGTTTCAAATAATGGAACAAAATTGGTGCCCATTTCATCCGGATTTGTTGATGCAACACCCGTTCTGGCAGAAGCAAAAACGAATGGACTGTTTAGTTGGTCATCTGATGCATCTAAATCCATTAAAAGTTCCAAAACTTCGTCTTGTACCTCGGCAATTCTTGCATCTGGTTTGTCTATTTTATTTACTACAACAATTACCTTTAATCCAAGTGCCAACGCTTTTTCTAGCACAAAACGTGTTTGTGGCATTGTTCCCTCATAAGCATCAACAACCAATAAAACGCCATCAACCATTTTGAGCACACGTTCTACCTCGCCACCAAAATCGGCATGTCCTGGGGTGTCGATTATGTTGATTTTAACACCTTTATACTGACAACTTGTATTTTTTGATAAAATGGTAATTCCACGTTCTTTTTCTAGCGCATTAGAATCCATAACTCTATCTTCTACAACTTGGTTATCTCTAAAAACATTGCCTTGTTTTAACATTTCATTAACAAGACTTGTTTTGCCATGGTCAACGTGGGCTATAATTGCAATATTTCTTATCTTTTCGTTTTTCATAAATTACCTCTAATAGACTTTAAAAAGTTTTGGACAAAATATCCAAAACTAAATTTTACAGGGTTGTATTTTAACATAGTATAAAAACTATTTCAAGTATTATTTTATTTTTTTTTATTGTTTTAATATAATTTTATTATATTATTTTTCAAACTTTTCTTTATAATCTTTCATGCACTTAACAATACACTCTTTTGCCTGAACGGCACCACCAGTGGATAAAATATCTACCTTTTTGTTTTCTAGTTGTTTGTAAACAGATAAAAAATGTTTAAGTTCGTCTAGTATATGTGCTGGAAGCTGTGATATATCGGTATAGGAATTATACTGAGGATCACCAAAAGGAATCGCACTTATTTTTTCATCATGTTCATTTC
>JAGCEE010000058.1 GCA_017650795.1 Clostridia bacterium
AACCAAGTTCTGCACCAAGTTCACTGAACCTTGATTGGGTGATGGAAAGGACATCACCAAGACTGGTTGCTTTTTCTGCAAATGTATCCCAATGTCTTTCTTTACCGGCTTTCTCTAATGCTTTCATTCAGTTTAAGACCTCAGTTTTATCACCATTCCAACCATATTTCTCTTCCAAATCTTCTTTACCAATACCAGTTTCACGAGATAATCTCATAAATTCTCCTTGGAGAATATCTTTAACTGCAAGACTTGCTTCTTCAACAGTCCTACCCGCACGAACATACTCGTTTTGTATCATTGCAATAACTGGTAAAGATTTAGCCATCTCTTGTGCATTTAAATTAAATTCTAAACCAATTGATGCACCAGTTTCCCCAAGACTATATTTATTAAGTTTTTGGAAACGAGAAATTGTATCATCTAATGCTTTATTATAAGTGTCTACCCCACTTGCATTAATTTTATTGTTCTTTTGAAGTAAAGACTCCATTTCGTTTTTGGCAAGATAGGTTTCCTTCGCAGACTCTATTAATCCAAAAGCAAAGTTCCATATTTCCATTGTTCCCATCATTCTTCCAATGGTTTTGAATGAAATGATAATGCTTCTTACTTTTTGTAATCCACGATCTAATGTGTCCGCATATCTTTCGCTTTCACCCATAGTTTTCCCGAACTCACGAACACTTCTTTGTCCTTTATTGAAACTGTCAGATGTTTTCTTTGCAGACTCATCAACCATATTCAATTTTCTAATTGCTTGGGTAGACTCTGTTCCAAGTTGTTTTAATCTTTCAGAAATTTGAAGGAGTTCTTTTTCATATTGCTCTTGGCTTAAAGTTCCATCTAATAAGGATTTTGTAAGCACTTCTGTACTATCCCGTATAGCAAGTAATTGTGTTCTAAATCCGGATAAAGATTTGTTATTTTTATTACCTATATTTGAAAAGTGATTTAATACTTTACTTAATCTTTCAATTTCTGAAACTACTCCTACTTGGGTTGGTTGTTTTGCAAATCTCTCGTTAGCCATAGCCATTTGAGTTAAAGCATGGACTACTCCTTCTGATTTACCAACAAAATCAGTCATACTATTAGCATTTAATTTCAATGCTTCTGATAAAAGTTTTAAAGACTCTTTGAAATGATTTACCGGAGCATTCGCTTCTTGGAGTTTTGCTTGGATTTCACTAATATGAGCAACATAATCACTATAACCTACAACATCAATTCTTCCAAGACTTCCTTCCATATTAAGTAAACCCATATCTTCAAGGAGTTTACCATATCCAGTATTGACTTTTCCTTTATTTCTCCATTCTCCTAACCCACGAGATAAATTATACATTCTATTCATAAGAGCAGTATATCTTAATTCAAATGCACTTATCTCTGCGAGAGCTTGTTTCCAGTTTTTTATTGGAAGAGTAAGAGGTTCTTCTGCAACTTTATTCGCTTCAAAAAGCTCTTTCATAGAGTTATATAAAGAAGTATGAATGTGCATTGCAACTTGCAAAACAGTATTATCAAATGTTTTCAATGCAGTAGTAGTATGTGCAATTTCCTTTCCAAAAGATACTACATTATATTCCCCACCCATACTTGGCATACGAAGATACCTTGAATTAACTTTGCTCCCGTAAAGTTCTTCAATACGGGCATCTATTGCATTTAATTGTTGGAAAATATTCTTATAATGATTTAAAGTAAAAGTACCCATCTTTTGATGTTGTTGGTAATATCTCCTTGCTTTTTCTTTTTGCTCTTCATAAAATCTATTACTGCTTTGATTAGTTTCTTCATAAAATTTTTTACTACTTTCACTTGCTCCTTTAAAAGACTCTGAACTTTTTCTACCAATTTGTTCAAGAACCATTGGAAGTCTTTGCATACTTTTAACTGGAAGATTTACAAGGCGAGTAGTGGCTTTGGAAGCCCCATTTTCAATTTCTTTAAATGCTT
>JAGCEE010000059.1 GCA_017650795.1 Clostridia bacterium
ATAATTTTTACACCGAAATAAATAGCACGATTAATGATGCCGAACATGGATATTATGAAACAACATTAAAAGGCGAGTATTACACACCATACATAAAAACGAATTCGCCAACAAAACAAAAAAATGTATTCTTTGCTCAAAATGTAGATTTAAATTATAATTACACAGCAAATGCTTTGGCAGAAATTAAATCCGTAAAAGTTTATAGGTTTACAGAAGATGTGACAAGTTTGTTTGATATTGTTGATTTGAACCAAGGTATAAATAAAATACATATTTCTGGGAGTAATGTAAAACCCGGAACGTATAAGGTTGTAGTTGCCTATTCGGTCGGGGGTAATAATGAAGAAAATGTAAACCATTTTATAGTTTGCGATGGCGCCGAAATAAACCATGCAACTTTTATTACAGAAACCAATGGTGTGGTTAATAACAACTATTACTTAGGATACAATAACTTTAACAGCGGAAAGGCGGACTATATTGTTTCATCATTAGAAATTTCTGCTATGCTGCCTATGAATGTTATACTTTACAGTAGCACGTATTCAAATTTCACGAGTGCAAAGTATATTTCTGGATATGTGGATGTTTATAATAATGCTGAGAGCACAATATCATTAAATGTTGATACTTTATTTGGCACACAAAGAACATATAGGCTAACTGTATTAAAATCCTCTAACAAGGTTATGGCAGAACTAAGATACAACACGTATGGGGGAACAAATCCTGAACAAAATAAGGAAAGAATTCTATTATCACAGTATGTAGCAACAAGAATCTATGCTCCTTCAAAAAGTGGAAATAAATTTCTTGGTTGGTTTTTGGACCCAGAATTCACTAATGGATTAACAAAAGTTGGAAGTGGTGATGGTGCATACTGGGAACTACCAAAAAGCAAAATAACGATAGTTGAAGACACTATCCATGTTGATATGCCGGAAAAGTACGGCGTTGCCCACACCGCATTCCTTTATGCAAAATGGGAGTCAGAATGTCATGTTTCATTTGATTACAATGGAATGGGCGGAACGAATTACGATGAAGTATACAATGTTGGCGATTCTATCACTGAGCCAGAGGTTGTTGTGCCAGGAGATAAAAAATTTTTGGGCTGGTATACAACATCCACTTTTGATAATGGAACCTTGTGGGATTTTGATAATGGCACAGTTAATGGAGATATAACACTTTATGCAAAATGGGTAGATAAAATTATTACAATAACATTTAATGACGGCTATGATTATCAAAATGTTGAAAGACAAGTAGAACATGGAAGTTTAATAGATATTTCTTTAGAATCATTCACAGAGAGAGACAATTACGAAATTGAGGGTTGGTACACCTCGCAAAATTATCAAGATGAAACATTGTGGGATTTTGATAATGATGTGGTAGAAAGCCAAATAACACTATATGCAAAATGGCAAGGCAAATTAAAAACAATCACATATCATTTTAATAATGGTACGGCAAATTATGTAACCCAAGCAAGATATGGCGATAAAATATTAGATGTGCCAGAGGACCCTAGCAACGGAGAACATTACACATTTATTGCGTGGTATTATACAGGCACATTTGAAGATGGGACTATTTGGAATTTTGAAGATTATAATGTTGACGGCAATACAAATTTGTATGCTTATTACGAAGTAGAAATTTTCCATATAACATTCTATCGAAATCACAATGCAGAGGATACTACAAAAGTATTAGAATTTGATGAAGAATACAATAATGTAATATCTGCACCAGAAAGCCCATCACGATTGCACTATGCATTTGGTGGTTGGTATACATCAAAAGATTGTTTGGCTGATGAGGCTTGGGACTTTGATACGCTAATAGATGGAAACATAAACCTATATGCCAAGTGGACACAAACACAATTTGAAGTGACTTTCTGTGTTAGTAGTGAAGAGTCATATACTATGTGGGAAAATATCAACACACCTATTAAAGTCACAAACACTAGCAATAGTTATGCTGTTTGGGGATATGAAGATGATGGCATAACCGAAACAAGTTTCAATATTTTAATAGAGAAGTATCAAGTTGTTGGATGGTATACCGATGAAACGTTGTTATTAGAATGGAATATAAAAACAAGAAATGTTACAGAAGAAAAAACACTTTATTTAAAAGCAATTCAAAACAAGTTTGATGTCACATTTAGATTACTAGGTGGCATGATTGTTTTGGCGCCAGAGTATTTAGGTGGATATGTTTATAATCCAACCTTTGATGAATTCGATTATAGATACGAAAAAGATGTAAACGATATAATTGGTTCAATTTCTGTTATTAAAGATGGATTTGAATTTTTAGGCTGGATTATAGATGGAAAAACAAAAATATTTGTTCAAAATTTAACAGAATATAAGGTGGCTTCGGATATTGTAATCACGGCAAAATGGGATTTAAAACCAGCACAAGATATGGCAATATGGCTTCCTGATGGCGTGGATTCCAATAATATGATTACTTTTACGGAGTACACATTCACCTTTACCTTTGAACAAGAAATAGATTATTTATTAAGCACAGAAAAAGATGCATATGATAATAAAATTTTAGGTAATCTTTATGCCGATATTTTGTGGACTGTATCAGTTGCAACAGAGTATTCTCCTGTTGAGTTTGATATGCCATACAAGTTTATAGAAACAGGAATTTATACAATTACCGCAACAATTACTTTAACCATAAACGAGGAATACTATGGTGAGGTGATAGAATATTCGTCAACAGCTTTTTGCTCTGAAACATTGTATGTTTATGCAAAAGAGATAAATATAGATTCAAATTTAATAGAGCTTCATCCAGATAGAATATTATTCCTAGATTCAGGAGACGAAGAAGCAAATTATGTTGTAAAAATATATAAGAAAACCATTTCAAGCGTTTCTTTGCCAAGCACCTTATCAAATGAGTACACACCAAAAACTGGCTATGTAGAGTGCTTGTCATACAACACAAATAATCGGGAAATTATTTTTGAAAACAGCCTAACTTCTGGTTCATATTATGCAAAGGTTGAAAAAATAATCGGAGATGACAATATTGGATACGTAGAGTCCGAAGAGTATACTGTTGTGTCTTTAACATATAACACCGGCTTTGATGAATTGAATAGAGTTGTGTATCTTGATGAAAACACATTCGTAGATTTAAATTCAGACAAATACCAATACAATGTAATTAAAGAAGACTATATTTTTAATGGCTGGCTTGATGAAAATGGCAATTATATTAACGCAATAGTCATGAATACCGATAAGACAATATATGCAAATTGGGATTTTGATAATCTAAATGTTGGACTTGTTGGGGATATGGATGTAAATAATTACAGCATACAAACAACATATCAAAAAGATACTAATGGAGTGGTACAAAAATACACTATTGGTGTAGAAATTCAAGATGGTGGCTCTCGCAGTTTGTTGTATACATACAAATGGTTTAAATTGGGAGAAGAAACTCCGTTTGTAGTAGTTGAAAATTCCGATATAAGTGGCAATTACATAACTGTAGAAAATGTGGCAGATAGTGGGACATATTATTGTAGAGTGGTTATTCTTGATGAACAAAAACAAATAACAAGCACTATAACAACAAATAGTGTTTGGGTTAATATCGAACCTGCCGAAACTGTACTGCGTATAGACCAAGACTATATCGACAATAACCATTATGTGTACAATGGTCAATCTCAAGAGGTGTATGTTGGGGCACACCTTGATAGAAATGATGACACTGTAAAAATATTTTACAGTTTAAGACAAAAGCAAGATAATGAAGAGTACCCTCCAAAAGCCATCGTTAAAGATAGTGGAGAATATACGATTTATTTGTATGTACCGGCAAAGGGAAATTACAAAGAATCGACCAACTATTCATTTACTGTTTATGTGGATAAGGCAGATAGTATTATAGAAACAAGAAGTCAAATACTATCTTACACCGGCTCGGCAATAATGCCTATATACACAATTAACAACACAGAGCAGAGTGTTGAATTGTCAACACAAATATTAAACGTTGGAAATTATAGGAATGTTTCTATAATAGCACCAGAATCAAAGAACTATAAGCGTGGAGAGGCAACTTTATCAATAATGGTTGACCCTGCTCGTATAACAATAAAAGTACTAGATGTCACAAGTTTATGGCTATTTAGTAAACAAGAATTGCAATACGAAATCGTATCAGGTTTTAGTGGCAATGTGGAAGATTTACAAATAACCCTTAGTTCTAATGTAGACATAAATACCGCGGGTAAATATAGCATTGATGTAAATATTGGAAATGAAAACTATAAGGCAACGGTAATAAATGGAAAATATACCGTGACAGCGCTTCCACATTTTGTTGCTGGAACAGTATTAGTGTTTATTATTTCTGTGCTAATATATTTGCAAAAGAAAAAGCGATATATATACGAGTTTGTAGAAAATGGTGGCAACATAGTGGGGTCAATAGATGTTAAGAAAAAGCAAGATGTTCATATCCCAATTCCAAGAAGGGATGGATATGAATTTGCTGGCTGGTATACCGATAAGGCATTAAGACATCGATTTAAAAATAGGTTCAAAAAGAGTAGGCACAAAACACTATATGCCAAATGGAATCAGATTTATGTGCCAGAGCAAAAGCCTGCACTAGATATAGATGGCTTATTGGTAGAGTATAAAATTAAAAAGCCAAAGATAAAACAAAGAGTAACTGATACCAAAGTTGTTAATGATGCAATTCAAAATGAAAAAAACCAAGATGATGCAAAAAGGGAGCATTTAAATGAAATAATAAAAAGAGCTCAAACAACAGCACCAAAAAGAGTAATTAAACAAAAAGATGTAGAAAAAGCAAGAAGGGCAACAATAAAAAAAGATATCAATTTTGCATCTATGACCGAAGACCAAAAACTTAATTATTTTATAAATAAAGCAAAATCGGATAGTCAAGGCAAGCAATTAGATAACGAGCAAATTTCTGGCATTATTTCAAGTCTAAATAAAGACAACAATTAAAAACGAAAGTATACAAAAAAAGGACGCAAATGCAAAATTTATTAAGAAGAGTAAACATTAAGCAAAAATATTTAATGTTTTGTATTATGCTTTTAGCAATAATAAGCATAATAGAGTTTTTTGTGGCATTTGCATCTAGTGCATACAATGTAAGCTCGCCATCGGGGGCATCAAGCATTAGTTTTGATTATATAACAGGCAGTGGAACATCTGCCAAGCCATATATTATATCAGATGCCGATGGAATGTATGAATTTGCCGATACAGTTAATGATGGGAATGACTTTAAAGATAAGTATTTTGTTTTGACTTCGGATGTGACTTTTATGGAAGAATCAGGAGACTATTGGCCATCTATTGGTGTTTGGTATGGTGAAGGCAATGATAATGTTCCATTTAAAGGCAAATTTGATGGTAAAAATCACCGTATTTATGGTTTGTACATGACTAATAATTGGCAAGGTTATAATAATGGATTATTTGGATACATTGATGGGGCAGAAATAAAAAATGTATTTATTGGTAGCGGTGAAATTTGTGCGGAACAAACTAGTAATGGTTGCGTAGGTGCAATTGTTGGTTATGCAAAGGGCACTATAAGAATAGAAAATTGTCGTAATTATGGGGCAAGGTGTTATAGTGATACAACCAAGGAATGCGTTCTTGGTGGCATTGTGGGTGATGCAAAAAATGCTTCTGGTACAATAATTGGATGTGTAAATAATGCCTATGTTGGATCTAAAAGGGATTCGAGTTCTAGTTATTGTGGCGGTATAGTTGGCTATGCCGGTAATGGGCTATCGATATCTGAGTGTTTTAACACTGCACAAATAGGATACAATAATTCTAATGGTATAGGCGAGTCAATTGCCGGTGGTATTTGTGGTTATGGAGCAAAATCAATAACAGATTGTGGCAATACTGGGAAAGTTTATGCACAAAAGAAAATAATTAGACCTGGCAATGGGGGTTATAGTCTTTATAATTATCTCAATAAACAATACAAAATTGGCGACATTACGATTGAGATACAGACACTAGAATTTAGTATTTATAGCTCTTGTGCTGGCGGTATTGTGGGATCATCGGGTTGTACATTAACAAATTGTTATAGCTCATCAAATGACGTTGATGGAGCAACATATTCTTTTTCTCTTTCTTATAAATTTATAGCATATGATGGAAAAGCATTTCGTCGCGAGACTCCAAGTGGTTTATATCCTACAAGTGCAACATTGCTAAATATAAGAAACAATACTGGTTTGGGCGGTCGTTATTATAGTAATTCATACACCATCACTTATGAAGAGACACAGAATATATACGGTGTTTATTATGAATTAGAAAATGGTGATACTTATTGGGTTGATGTTTCTGGTGGCGGTGGAATCTATTACAAATGCAGGGTATCTTTTAGCGATGGTCAGGTTAATGTTAGTTCTTGGTTTGAAAAAAATGGTACAAAGTATACTACACATAATGATTATTCATTAAACTATTCAGCAGCTCCTAGTTCTGGGCTGTATGTGGTAAGTCAAAATGATTTAAAAAGTTTAGACCTTGGTTCAAACTGGGTAAGGTCTGCAAGCATAAACAATGGCTACCCACACCTAAAGCGTTTTTATTGGGAAGATAATGCGGGTTTAGATGGCGCAGATTTTGGTGGCTAGCAATAAATCATATTGTATAAAAACTTAAAATATAAATTTATACAAATTTCAAAAGTATGATTTAAAAAAATAAAATAGAGGATGCAAATGAAAAATTTATTAAAAAAAGCAAGCATTAAACAAAAATATATAATGTTTTGTATTATGCTTTTAGCAATAATAAGCATAATAGAGTTTTTTGTGGCATTTGCATCTAGTGCAAATAATACTAGCACCTCGTTTGTACCATATGACACCAATAAGTATAGTTTTTTAGGGTCAAGCGAGCATGATGGGACAGAACAAGACCCATACATTATAGCTAATGAGGATGAATTTTACCAATTTTGTAATTGTGTAAACGAAGGTAATAATTTTGAAGGTAGACATGTTAAATTAATCTCGGATATAGATGTTGGTTACTCCAGGCAATTGACTATAGATTATACTGGGACATATGGCAATTTTGCTTACAATAGTACTGGGGGTGTTGAGCCTATTGGCAATACAAGTGAGCATGCATTTAAAGGGACTTTTGATGGGGGCGACCACTATATATATAATTTTAATCTAAATACTACAGATCTTTACACAAATAAATTCGCATTTAGATTTTGCAGGTATGATGATAGCGAATGCTACTTTTATCATGGACCATATGATAAAGATAATCCATATAGCGAAAAAGAAACTTACGGTCCTTATGCTGGTGGTTTATTTGGATACATAGATGGGGCTAAAATAAAAAATGTATACTTAGCAAATACTCCCGTAGAGGTTGTGGTTGATAACGCAAAATCCAAATCAATGTTTGAAGAAGAATTAAAGCTTGAAGAAATGACAATGGAATATGTAATAGAAAGGTTGGTCCAAACTGCATTAAGACAAGATATTGCTGGTGTTTCAGGAACATATTCGGGTGGGATAGTTGGCAAAGCAACCGGAGATATAAAAATAGAAAACTGTAAGAATTATGGTGTAAGTGTAATTGGAACAAGATTTGAAGCCACGGGTTCTGTTTTTCACTATTCAGAATTCTCTGATGATGAGCAAGAGATTTTTGATAATACATTTTATTCTTGTGCTGGCGGAATAGTTGGTGATGCCAGCAAGGCTTCTGGCAAAATTATAGGGTGCTTGAATTTTGCCAAAGTTAGAGGTGATTGCGCTGGCGGAATTGTTGGTAGGGCTAACAACGAGATTGAGATTCAAGAATGTTTTAATTATTCTAACGAGAAAGATACATATAAAGTTTTTGATATAGATTACGATGTTTTATATGAAAACTATTGTATATACGAATATATAGATTTAGTGGATGAAGAGGGTTATAGCAAATATCAGAATTTAGACGAATATGATGGAAGCTATTATAGTTATATTGACTGGGAAGACCCCTGTCGTGATTATGGGTTTATTGCAGACATAAGTGGTATTTGTGTCGGCGGTATTTGTGGTTATGGTGGCAAATCTTATACAGATTGTGGAAATATCGCCGAAGTAAAAAACTACGGTACTCAAGGAATATTAACAGACTATGTTTTTTTTAATATTGATGCGGATGAACAAAACAAGACATACCGGGTAGGACCATATTATTTTTGTTACGAAACTAATAAAAATGAAAAAGCATCACAATGTATACTTAATACGCTATATTTAAATGTTTTTGTTATTGGCTCAGGAGGCATTGTGGGTAATTCGTCTGCCATGCTTACAAGATGTTATAGTACTAAAATAAGTGACGCTGGAGCCAAACTTTCGTTTTCCGTTAATTATGACATCACAGTATTGAGTTATTCGAATCTTTTTAAAAATAATGGAAGCAATTATCATCCTCTAATTGAGTTTACCATACAAACAGCGAATACTGGTCTTGGCGGAGGTTTTTTTGATAATTGTTGTTTTGAAGACTC
>JAGCEE010000060.1 GCA_017650795.1 Clostridia bacterium
ATACTGACTCTTCAAATCTATTAGACTATCCCTAAATGCTTCAATCTTTAATATAGCTGAACTTATATCAAACAATTCATCATTTATTACATAAGTCTTATTATTTGCCTTGAATTTTATACCCATACTTAATACAGTTTCTACTAATTTATCGGCAAAATCCCTTATTATGTTGTAAATGGTTTCAAAATGCTCATGCTGGAATCCAGATTCACACGTCCAATGGAAAACTTGGGTCTTAGTAGCAAATGTCAAGCTGTCCAATGCGAAACCAAATAAATTACTTATTTCGGCTTCCTTTGTGCCAGCCAAATAAGTTAAAAAATCATCTGCAAAATTTGTTTCTTCCATATTAAAACCTCTTTATCTTATTTATGTAAACAACAATTTACAAAGTTTTTTATTGCCAATCAGCAATATTTTTATTATTATACTCGCAATATGATGTATCTACAACGAGAAAAGATTAATTATTTGTGCGAAAAGTACAATCTAAAAGTATGCCGGTTAGGTGATACTTATAAGCTGTTTATACAATCTTCAATATTCCCAATAAACAACTATTGGTATCTTTTTTCACAAGAAAATGCGGTTGGCTGGGATTGGATTCTTGAATTTGATAGTAAATCCATTCAAAATGAACACCAATACATTAAGATTACCGATACACAATCTATGGTAATAATTGATGAAAAGAAAAGTGCTTTTTTTAATGAAACCAAGTATCAGCTTTGGGAAGGACTAAAATTGAACTATAATACCCAAGATGAACTTGTCGCTTGGATTGAATCGTTTATAAACGATATTAAAAAACTAGAAAAGACCCTTGAAGTTGAATCTAAACTTAAAAATTTAGAAAAGGACTTTGAATGACTTATGAAGAATGTGTAAGCCGTTTACCTGATGAACTAAAAGAATTAGGCTATAAAATGGTTAATAGTAGAATGATTGATAATGTTACAAATTTCCACCTAGATAATGATGGTCAAGATTGGCTTTTTAGAATAGTTAATGCAGATGAAAAAATTAGACAGTGTATTTGTTATGCCCAAAACATACATTCAACAGAATGGAAAACTTGTTTCTATGGCGATTTCAACGATACAATCTATCAAACTATAATGGATTCAGCTAAAACTATGGTTGCCCAATATAAAAAATACACGGTTGACTTGAAGATAAATGAAATTTCAAAGGATTTTGTATGACTTTTGAAGAATGTGTAAAGATATTGCCTGATGAATTAGAAAGAATAGGTTACAAGGCTAGACCTGCTAGGGGTAGTTCTTTTGATACTATTATTAACTTTCACCTAGACAATTCTTGTAATGATTGCCTTATTAGAATAGTGAATCCACAAAGGAAACGAGAAAAATGTATTTGTTTTGCTAACCAAATACACGCAACAGACTGGAATAGGTATTTTTATAGTGAATTTAGTGATGAAGTTTACAATAAATTAATGACTGCTGCTAGAAATATGGTAGCACAATATAAGAAATACTATGTAGATTTGAAGATAGAAGAACTATCAAAGGACTTTGTATGAGTGAAAGCTACACTATGGATGATTACATAAAGGAAAATATAATTGATAAGTACAACCTTAGAAAGACCGACTATGGCTATCAAATCGGTATATTCCCTATTGAATATGGTAATCTTCTATTCAGAAAAGATGAAGATATTTGGTATGTAGCTACCGATGCTAGAATCCTATATTATGACAATAACCCTTGTGGTATAATCTATTCTGGCTATACAACATTCAATTCTAATGCCCTTGTTACCAACATAATTGATTCGGTAAATGAAAAGCTAAAGGCTATTAAAGAATTGAAAATTGAAATAAAGAAGAAAGAAATAGAAAAGGACTTTGAAGATGAAACTTTATAAAGAAGGTGATTTAGGTAAGTTGAATATGGTAGGTAGGATTGCCTATGTTCGTTCATTGGCTTCTAAGTATAATCTTAAAGAATCTATACAAAATAGCTATGGTGTAAAGGTATATGTCTATTATCTTAATCCAGTATGTAATAGTCACATTCTACATTGGTTTGAAGAATCAGACCATGTTGATATGGCTACCGAATTTAGGGTTAAAATTGTTAATTCTAAAGAGAGGCTATATGCCTTTGAGTTCCATCCTGAATATTCTACAAGGAATATTGAAAGAAGATTGGCAAATTATACCAAACAAGCTAAAGATTTTATGGTTAAGATGAAGAAACAGGATATTGAAGATGATTTCAAAAGCACTTGAAAAATTGGCTCAAAAGTATGGTCTTAGCTTTAGAGAAGAAATGTCTATGTCTGGGGTGTTTGTTATCTATTTCCCTGATTCATCTATCTTTGGTGTGATAGTAAGATATGACAGGGATAATGAAAGACTATCCTATTCCGATGATAGCTATACTATGCTTGACTATGCCATATCGTTCCACGAAAACAAGGCTATTAGAGATTGTCTAAAAATAGTAGAATCGTTCAAACAGATAGAAAAGACTATCAAGGCTAACATAAAGATAGCTAAAGAATATAAAGTTAGGAATAAAATACATCAGATAGAAGAGGATTTCAAATGAAAGTTGCAACTTTTGAAAGTGCTATTAATCATTGGAAAAATGGCTATTTGGCTTGGAATCCTAAGAAGTATGCCTATTACAAAAAGAATTTCTATATAGGACTATCCTATTCTGAAGCCAACCCAAAATTATCTGAAACAGCAAAAGCCTGTGCTTTCTATGATGATACTGACCACGAAATAGAAGATAGAAGTATAATCTATAAGGGATTTGGTATATACTGTACACCAGAATATAATTACTATATAAAAATTTCTTCTAAAGAAACCCTTGACAACCTGACAGAATCTGACTATAATGAGATGATTATGGACTTTGAACACAAGATTAAGCAATATAAGATTAAGAATAAAATAGATGATTTGTCTAAGGATTTTGAATGATTACTAGAGCTGAAATAGAAGTATTTTGCAAGAAAAACAAGATTAAAGTACCTTGGTTTAATCCTAATGACCCTACTGATACAAATGCTATCATATCAATGTCAGATATAGATTATTTTAGAAAATTCTATAAAAGACGCCCTTCCGACTTATGGATTTATCTTGATACTAATGATGATGAAAAAGAACACGAATATACCGAATTTTATGACCCTAAACTTAAACAATATTATGTGTCAGATAAACCTGCTTGTGGTGCTTATTATAATAATTATGAATTTAATTCCCCTTGTTATCTAAAGTACGTCCAACCATTCTCATCCTATGACGAGGATAAAATCATTTGGCTATTCAACCATATCATAAAATACGGTGATTCTAATAAGTTGAACCCTATCTTTGGTGAATTTGAATTTGACTATGCCCCATTCAGTACATTAGATGAACTTAACTACCTCTATGATAAATCTATCAAGAACATAGAAGATAACTTTGCCTACCTATCCGACCCTAACTTTGTACAAACTATCAATAAGTACAAAGAAAATACTGAACATATAAATGAACTAACTAAGGCTAATGAAGACTTGAAAAATAAGGCTTGTACCATTCTACTTAAAAAGGCGGTAATATCCAATGAGTTTGAAGAAAAATAACCAAATAACCAAGGAACTATTCCAGAAGTTCTGTAAAAAACACAAGATAGATTTAGAGGACTATGACTTTAGAAACAAGGAACTTTATATTCATCAAAGTGCTGTTGATGAACTTAAAGATAAGTCATCAGGCTACGATATGTTCATCTATATCAATTTCAATTCAGTAGATATTGATGATACAACCTATTACTATAAGCCCCATAAAGACCTATACGAATCCGATGTACCTGATACCTATGGTTGCTATACCTATCAAGCACAAGCCGTATTATTTGTGCCTATGCCTATCCACAAATTGACAGATAGCGAATTGACCAAGCTATTCAATAAAAAAGAAATTAAGATGAAGGATATTTATGAAGTAGGTATTCCTGCAAATACAATAGGACAACTAGAAAACCTATACAAACTATTCTTCTCTAACCTAAAGTCCTATCAGGATATGTTCAATTCAGATACATTCAATGAAGTAAAGAAAGTTTATCTTGAACAAAGAGAACAAATTAAACAACTTAAAAAGAACCAAAAATCATTACTGACAAAGAATATTACCATTTTAAAGAAAAAGGCCGAACTAGAACTAGATTTCAAGGAGTAAAACTATGGTTACAAGAAAGCAATTTATGAAGTTCTGCGACAATCACAACATCAAGTATGACGTAGTTGCTGTTTCCCAAGCAAGCCACTATTTCGTTAAGTACAAGGATGCAAAAGACACTAACCTTGACAAGTCATTAGTCCACCCTGCAGATACTTTCATCTATGTTTCATTCACCGACAAGGATTACGATGAAACATACTACCTATACAAACCCTTTGAAAAACTATATGATTCTACAAAACCAGACGAATATGGATGGTATGACTATGCCGCCTATGGTGCTATTCGCATTCCAGAACCTATCCATTGTTACTTAGAAGATGAACTTAGAAGCTTGTTCTCTATCAAGAACTTTTCCAAAAAAGATGTAATTGTAGCCTCTGTCCCATTCAATACCCTGGACCAGCTAGAACACCTTTATAACCAATTCAACCAATTTACCGCCAATGTAAAGGATTTCTATTACGGCGAATCATTCCAACAGGCTATCCAAACCTACAAGAACAACATAAAAATGGCTAAAGAACTTAAACTAGCTAATGAAAACCTTGTAAAGAAAACATTACAAGTTGTCAAGAGAAAGTATGAACTGACAGAAGATATTACAAAAGATAACAAAGAATAGTATATGAATTTACCCTTTAAGGAAATTACTTTGAATATCTAACAGGTGAATGGGACTATTTCCCACAGAAC
>JAGCEE010000061.1 GCA_017650795.1 Clostridia bacterium
AAAGAAAAATTAGATTTAATAAGAACTAAATTTTTAGCTGAAAGTAAGAACATTAAAGCACCAGAAAATGTTATAGAAAAAAAGCCCAAAAAGAGTGCACCGGCTTCAAAAAAGAGTGATGATAAAAAGGCAGGTGATAAGAAAAAGTCATCTAGCAAAAAAAAGTCATCAAAAAGCAATAAAGATTCATCTAAAGAAGAAAAATCATCAAAAATAGACCCTATTCAATCTAAATATATGTCAGAGTCATTTAGTACTAATAATGATCCTTTTATTTTTGGTCTTTCTTGGCATTCTATTAATTATAAAGAAAATAATTCAACCAATATTCCTTCTGTTTTAAATAGGAAATCCGTGTCTTCAAATAAAAAAAATAATGGTGGTCCCGAGCGGGAGTAATTACGGGGCGACCTTTTTTTATGGACGCAAGTATAACATGAGTGAATGCGAGTGTTTTCTTATTGTTTGTTTATACTTCAATTCTACTCATATCTAGTTTTGTATTATTTATTTTTATGGCTGGTGTTATTGAATAATAGCCATATTTTTTTCTTATTTTATCCAATGCATTATCTATTGATTTTGTTTTAATTATATTTGTAAACATGTTTAATTGAACTATATTTGCATTAGATAAATTATATGCACATATTCTAATTGCTCTCACGGCTTGATTATATTGCCAAAATGAGTCAATTAAATTCATAGATTCATAAACCAAATCTTTGCTGTTATTTGTTGTAATGTTCATTAGTTTTGACTTATGAAAATACTCAAATGTGGCTGTTTTTATTCCAACAGCAAGACCTTTGGCAATAAAGCCATCTCGGCGAAGTCTTGTTGAAATTTCTTCAGAAAGCATTGTCACAACATCCATAATCTCTTTTCTAGAATACACATCTATAATTGTCGTTGTACCATTTCCAACACTTTTTGGTTTTACATGGTTGTCAAAAAGATTAACTTCATCATAATCATATCCTAGTAATTTTTGTTTTAATTCTATTCCCAAAATTCCAAATTTCTTTTTTAGTATTTCATCAGGTACTTGTGTGATTTCGCCAAGTTTTGTAATTCCTAACTGATTATATCTTTTTTCTAGTTTTCTTCCAATTCCAATTATGTCGGTAATTGGTAGGGGATAAATAATCTCCTTAAATTTTCTTTTGTCAATTATGGTTGTCGCGTCTGGCTTTTTCATGTCAGATGCAAGTTTTGCAAATAGTTTACAAAAACTAACACCAACAGAAATTGTTATATTTAACGATGTTTTAACCTCGTTTCGTATTTTATCGGCAAGTTCTTTGGGAGTTCCAAAAAATTTATATGTATCAGATACATCAAGCCAGCATTCATCTATGCCAAAACTTTCAACCCTGTCGGTATATTTTTCGTAAATCTCTTTAAGTTTTGCCGAATAGTATTCATAAATTTTGTAATGTGGAGCAAAAAGCACAAGGTTTGGGCATTTGAGTTTTGCTTGCCAAATTGCTTCGCCTGTTTCTACACCATATTTTTTTGCAATGTGATTTTTGGTCAAAATTATACCCGTTCTTTTTTTTGGATTGCCAGCAACGGCCACTGGTAAATTTTTTAGATTTGGTTTATTTGCAACCTCAACAGAGGCAAAAAAACTATTTGCGTCACAGTGCAGTATAACTCGCTCTTTCATTTGCCAAAACTCCTTTTTTATTGTATAATCTTGCTTGATTTTAATTATTGCTTATTAAGTTTAATGCAATGCGATAAAAACAAACATTTGTTCTAATTATATTACAATGTTTTGTAAAATGCAAACATATGTTTGTTTTTTGTAATTAAAATTTTTTAATGTACAGATATATGTGCAAATAGGAGAGTAGTTTGAAAATTCTTTTTAAGAACGCAAGAATATTAAATCTTGAAAACAACAATGGGTATATAAACGGTTGTGTGGTTGTTGATGATGACATAATATCTTATGTGGGAAATAACGCACCAAATTGCAAATATGACAGAGTAATAGATGTAAAAAATAATATTTTAATGCCTGGCTTTGTAAATGCTCATTCACATACAGCAATGTCAATATTAAGGGGAGTAAAAGATGATGTTCCTTTGCAAGAGTGGCTTATGGATGGCGTTGTTGTAATTGAAGAAAAGTTTACAGACCAAGATGTTTATTGGGGGCAAATGCTAGGAATGGCAGAATATGCCCGAAACGGAATAACATCTTTTGAAGAAAACTATTTTTTGTATGAAGGGCTAACCAAAGCAATATCAAAAGCAAAATACAGGGTAAGGATTGGAGTTGGGCCAAGAATTGACGATAAAAACAATAGTGATTATATAAAAAATCTAAGTGATGCAAATGAAATAATACTTAAAAATACCAACCCAAAACTTGTAAATAGAGTTGTTTATGCCCATTCGGTTTATACTATTAGTGAAGATAATTTTTATAGCATGCTTGAATTTGCAAAAAACGAGGACTTGCCTTTAAGTATTCATCTAAGCGAAACATTAAAAGAGGTTGGAGATTGCACAGAAAAAAATAATGGATTAACACCTCCGGCATACTTAGAAAGCCTTGGCTATTTTGACAGAAAATGTCTTTGTTATCATTGTGTTCATATGGATA
Organism: Clostridia bacterium; assembly: GCA_017650795.1. Lineage (GTDB taxonomy): Bacteria > Bacillota > Clostridia > Christensenellales > UBA1242 > HGM11367. Next base: position 2,621 of record JAGCEE010000061.1, read on the forward strand.
AAGATGACTTACAAATATTGTCAGATTATGATGTCGGTGTTGTCACATGTCCATCTTCAAATATTAAACTTGCAAGTGGAATTGCTCCAATATATGCAATGCAAAACAAAGGTTTAAATATTGCAATAGGAACAGATGGCGCGGCAAGTAATAATAGTTTGGATATGTTTAAAGAAATGTTTTTGGTTGCAACGCTATCTAAGGTTAGTTTATATGATGCTAGTGTTGTTAGTGCAAGAGATGTATTAAAAATGGCAACCGAAAATGGCGCAAAAGCACTTGGGTTTAATTCTGGAAAAATTGAAGTTGGAAAGAATGCAGATATAATTCTTATAAACACAAATTCTCCACATATGCAACCAGATGAAAATATAATTTCTAATCTTGTCTACTCTGCAAACGGAAGTGATGTTTATTTAACAATGATT
>JAGCEE010000062.1 GCA_017650795.1 Clostridia bacterium
GTTTTTTGTCTTAAATATAAAATATATAATATAAGTAAAAAAAACATTAACACTATTTTGTTTTGCTAAAAAATACTAATATTTTTTAAAAAAATATTAAATTTTTAATGTCTTTTTTTATTTTTTTAATGATTTTGTTTTAATTTTTAAAAATTAGATTTTTGTTTTATTGTTATTTTTATCAAAGAGTTTTGTAATGTCTGTTATATATTCCAATCTCTTTTTATTGTAAACTGGATTATGTGCCATGGCATCACATTTTTGAACCTCAAAAATTTTTTTAGATAATTCTGGATTCTTTTGTATATCTTCTAGCGTTAACGGCGTGTCATGATGTAAGATTATTTTGCAAATATAATCAGCGTACTTATCATCAAAACCCAATTTTTTTAGTACCACACTTGCAATTTGACTAGATACATCTGCATGCCCTTTAAAGTGACGCACACCATCACTATCTTGAAAGCTGTGCGGTTTACCTATGTCGTGCAACAAAAGCGCAAGCCTTATATCAAAATCATTGCAACAAAAACTTAGCGCACACAAAGTGTGTTGCCAAACATCTAAATGGTGATGAGGATGGTTATGTTCAAAGCCAATCATTTGCTTTATTTCTGGAATTACATTTAATAACTTCTCCAAATTGTCGTTAATACTTTTTGTAATATTTTCAGAAATTAACACCTCTTGCAAAAACTCAATATCTTTATTCATGCTCCTCCGTTATTTTGTTATTCTAACATTTTTTGTTTAAAGTTATCATTTTTGACAGATTTAATATACGCCTGACTATATCCATCTAAATACTTTTTGCTTAAATTTACCAGTTTCAATTTATTCCTATTTATTGTTATTGCAATAATAACTTTAATATTTGTTTTAAAAACAGAATATCAAAAAATTATTCATGCTTTCTTTAATAATTTTGTAATGGGTTTTTCTATTAAATATCTCCTCAAAATATCTAGCAAACAACATACTACAAATGTTCCAATCACAGACACAAATGCAAACAATACAAAATAGTTACTATTAAGCATTTGTGGACATTTTAATAGTTCTTGCCACAAAAAGCTCCTGATATAGTTATTATCATGTATAAGGTATATACCAAAAGTTGTTGAGGCAATCAAATTTATAATTCTATTTGAACATTTAGCCCTTGATAACGAAAAAAGACTAAACAAGGATATGGTTGCTACTAAACACACAATTGAGTTCATAGAATATATAGACCATGGTAAAAAAGCCTCAAAAACAAACATTATCACATAGCAAAGAATAAAAACTATTAAATTTACTTTAAAATTAGATAGAAACTTTTCTCCATATAAATTAATAAACGCCCCCAGCATATAAATTGTTATAAACCATCCAACATATGAAAAATAATTGTTTGAAATCACACTTATTATACACTGAATTATGAGTAAAATTGCTAACAAAATTATATACTCTTTTAATTGCAATTGGCTGATAAGTTTATTGATATATGGAGAAATCAAATAAACAATGATATATATTGTAATAAACCAATATTGATAAAATATAACTGGAAGGAAATTTTTAATTAAACTATCAAAACCAAAAGTAATCCTACCCGAAATTAAAAATACAATATATATTAACATCGAATATGTAAAAACTTCAAAAATTAATTTAAAAAACTTTGACAACTTAAATTTCCCTTTAACTAGATAATAGCCACTTAACATAACAAAAATGTTAACACCAATTTTCCCCCCTATCTTAAAGAGGTCAATAATATACTTATTGAAAACTGGAGTTGCACTATCAATAATCCAACCCCCATGGCAAGCAAAATGGTGCATAATAATAAGTATCATGCCGATAATTCGCAAAATTTCCATTTTTGAATCTCGAACATTGTTTATTACTTGAGGTTCATTAATTAAATTACATTTTTCATCTAAAACTTGAGTCAATTGATTCTTATCAGTGACATTCATTTATAATTCTCCTATGTACTTATTATAACATA